>NZ_CDWRCK010000403.1:0-2508 GCF_977927595.1 Frankia sp. CcWB3 | reverse complement strand
ACCCCGCACCAAACAACGGATCATGCAATCCGAAAATCACCATCAGATCCACGGCCAGCCTCGGGACATACTTCCCAAACAGGCCCTAAACGGGCGACGGGTTCAGCCGGGCGAAACCCTCCTGTCGTTGGTACGGAAAGTACGGGTAGGGAGCGGTGCGGGCACTGGCCTCGTCCAACCGTGCTATCTGTCCCGTGCTCAGCGACCAGCCGACCGTCCCGAAGTTTTGCCGGAGTTGTGTCTCGTCGCGCGCGCCGATAATGACGGAGGACACCGTGGGCCGCTGGAGCAGCCAGTTCAGCGCGATCTGCGGCACGGCCCGACCAGTCTCCGCGGCGATCTCGTCGAGTACGTCGACCACGGCGAACAGATATTCGTCGTCCACAGGCGGGCCGTAGTCCGCGGTGGCGGGTAGCCGGCTGCGCGCGGGCAGGGGCTGGCCGCGACGAACTCGACCGGTCAGCCGACCGCGCCGCGAAGGCCGCGGATCCGGCCCGCGGTGGCCATCTCGGTGACGCGCGCCCGGGCTTCCACCTCGCCGATCTTCAGGGTGCCTGCCGCCGAGTGGCTGGCGTTCCTGAGCGCCCTCATCGGGCCGTCGACCAGGCTCTGCCCCAGCGGGGTCAGTGCGTATTCGACCCGCGGCGGGGACTGGGCGAAGGCACGGCGGTTCACCAGGCCCTGGGCACACAGCCGGCATAGCGCTTCGGTGAGCACTTGTCGCTCATGCCGCCGATTGCGGCACGCAGCTCGCGGCGCCGACGGGGGCCCGGGCGAAGGGCCGCCAGGACGACGGGGTCCCAGGTATGGGCGAACAGATCGGTCGCCGCCCGGAGGCGACAATCCGCGATCAGTTCCTCGCAGTGGCGTCCATGCTCGCTCATCCGCGCCATCGTCGCAGGTTCGGCACGCACCGATTCCAGGCCCCAGGGTAGATCGTCAGCTCCAAAGCAGCGATGTACATGTAGTAACGTAGAGCGTATGACAGCGGCGGCAGATGACGGACGGCTCCGGGTGGGTATGCGCGAGCTCTCCCAGCGGACCGCCCGCGTGCTCGCGCTGGTCCGCGCGGGTGAGACGGTCGAGGTGACCGACCGGGGCAGGACCGTCGCGAGGATCGTCCCGGCGGCGGACGACCGCTATGAGCAGCTTGTCGCCGCCGGTCTGATCCGCCAGGCCACCCGTCCGTTCAACCTCGCGCACCTGCCGGAGCCGGCGGCAAACCCGACCGGCCGCTCCACCGACGCATGGCTCGCCGACCTGCGCGGCGAAGGCTGATGCCGACTCGGATCTATCTCGACACATCCGCCCTGGCCAAGGTGTTCATCGCCGAGAAGGAGTCGGGTGACCTTCGTCAGTGGCTCGCCGAGCAGAAGGAGCCACTGCGTCTCGTCTCCTCGGCCCTGCTCGCCGTCGAACTGACCCGGCTGCTCAGCCTGGTGAACCCGGCCCTGCTCGGCCCGGCGGAGTCCTTCCTGTCGACCGATGTGGATCTTGTACAGATCGCTCCACCACTGCTCGCCGACGCGGCCCGCGTTCCACCGCCCCGGCTGCGCACCCTCGACGCGATCCACCTGGCGACAGCACTCGAACTCAAGGACTCCCTGGACGTCGTCCTCAGCTACAACAAGCTCCTCGCCGAAGCCGCTGACGCATCCGGTCTGCCGGCCGTGTCACCCGGCGCCGGCCGCTAGATCGTTCGAGCGGCGGCCGGCAGCGCGTTCGTTCTTCCCGAAACCCGCTGGTCCAGCACCATCCCGATCAGCAGCGCCAACGGGGCGTTGGTCAGCAGCTCGCCAGCCTCGTCGATCTGGCTCAGGTGCAGGCTCATGCCATCACCCGTAGCGCCGACTGAGAGCGCACGACGCAGCGCGGCCCACGAGAATCATGCCACCGAACACCGGACCAGCCCCGTCGGCGACATCGGCCACCCCTCTGTTTCCAGACCAACACTGTGGTCCGCTGTCCGGGGCTGCGAAGGGCGGCCATGACGGCGGGAGCAGAATTGACTCATGAGCCCAACCAGCCGTGGTCGCAAGATGGCTGGGCCCGCAGGACGCCAGCGAGTTCGACCCGGTCGAGTTCGACGCCGAAGACGTGAACAAGGCGCTGTCCACCATCCGATAACACCTCGGTCGGCAGGTTGGAGGACGTAATGAAGTAACAAATACGTGATCGAGAGCATCATCGCAGGTCACAGGCCTGTGGAGGGTTCGAAACGCGCAAGTTATTTCATTTCGACTCCTTGACGTATCCCCCGGCACCAGCAACGTCGCGGCGTCTCCGGCCCACGTGACGCACAGACGCCTGGACGACACCTCGTTGCCAGACCCATACCGCCGGTGGATTCTTGGTCACCTCACCACCCTCACCACACCGCCTGGAATTCGGGGGAACTACATGCCACCGGACCCGACAGACGTCACTCATCCCGCCTTTCTCGCCAACTATCTTGCTAGCCTTCCCCGGCCGGAACACGTACATGGGGGACGTAATGAAGTAACAAAT
>NZ_CDWRCK010000402.1:2570-3070 GCF_977927595.1 Frankia sp. CcWB3 | reverse complement strand
ACCATGGCGTGGCGCACGGCCCCCGCCGCGCTCGTCGCCGCCCCGTCGGATTCCAGCTCCATCGAACTGGCCAGCCGGGTGCCCTCGGCGGTGAGCCGTACGAGCCGGCCCTGGCCGGCGAGTACGGGATCGGCGGAGGCGACTCCGGCGTTCTCCCATCGCTTCACGACGGCGCGAGCCGCGTTCTTGGAGATCGGGTGTTCCGGGCCGAGAATCTCCGAGATGTCCGATTCGAAGGCGGCTCGCATGTCGAAGATCCATTCGAGGACGTGGAGATCCCGTTGGTTGAGGCGAACGTGCCCCCTGTCCGCTCTGCTCTTGCGAGGCTGGTCTGACACCGTGCTCCCTGGGGTTTATGGCTGGGAAGTCTATGGGCGCGGGGTTCTGCGGTCGTGATTGTCGTCAACCCGGCCGGGGTGGTTCCACGTGTTGTCGCGATGTGCCGCTCCGTGGGGCCGGGACTTGTGGCCCTATGGAGTCGAAATGAAATAACTTGCGCG
>NZ_CDWRCK010000402.1:1248-2387 GCF_977927595.1 Frankia sp. CcWB3 | reverse complement strand
TATAGGGCCGGGCGGTACCGGTCAACCGGGTTGCCCGGAAGTGTCGGGAAGCGTGCCGGTGGAGTGCGGTGTGGCACGGGCGCACCCGGCTTAGCGGGGAGACCGTGTCTCGGAGTGCTCCTGGTGGTCACCCGCCCCCGTCCGCCGACGGCCTGCGGTAATTTTTCGCCCGGCCTTATGACCGTAGGGCCCGGATCGGGCATGGGGTGCCGGTAGATGGCTCGATCCGGGACTTCTCTTATTCTGCTGCCTCTGGGGGAAATTTGTTATGATCACCACAGGAATGTGGCCGTGTGAATGTTGCACTGTATTGTCCGGAATTCGACGGATCGGGATTATCTCGGCACTGACCCGCGTTTCGCGGGTCAGTGGCCCCGGGGGACCCGATGACCTCGACCGGTCAGGGGGGTAGGACCGATCAAGAAAGTAGGGCCGATCGGGGGAGCCGGACCGGGCCGGAGGGCGGACCGGACGACCGCACGGGCCTGCTCCGCCTGCCCGTTCTGCCGCATCCCCGCCCCCCGCTGGAGCGTCCCGAGCGGACGGGCGGTTCGGCCGCGGAACCGGTCGGTCCCCGGGTGGACGTCGGGCCACAGGTGTCGGTCGTGATACCCACCCGCAACGAGGCGCACAACGTCGAACCGCTGCTGCGGCGCCTCGACGATGCGCTGCACGGCCTGTTCGGAGAAGTGATCTTTGTTGACGACTCCGACGACGGAACACCCGAGGTCATCGCGCGCGTCCGCCCCTCGATGCGGTTACCGGTACGGGTGCACCATCGGACCCCGGCCCAGCGGGTCGGCGGGCTGGGGGCGCGGTCAGCGAGGGCTTCGCGCTCTGTGCCGCACCCTATGCGGTGATCATCGATGGGGACCTCCAGCATCCGCCGGAGACCATCCCGGCGCTGCTCGGCACCGCCGTGGAACATGCCGCCGACGTGGTGATCGGCAGCCGGTACGTGTCCGGCGGCAGCGCATCGGGGCTCGCTGGAAGCATGCGGCACCTGGTCTCGACGGGGTCCAACCGGTTGTGCCGGTGGGTCTTCCCCCGTCGGCTGCGCGGCGTCTCGGACGTGATGAGCGGCTTCTTCCTGGTGCGGGTTGCCGTCGTGGACCGGGCCGGCCTGCGACCGGACGGCT
>NZ_CDWRCK010000402.1:0-911 GCF_977927595.1 Frankia sp. CcWB3 | reverse complement strand
GCGTGTCCGCGAGATCGGGTACGCCTTCGCCGAGCGGCACGCCGGGACCTCCAACGCCTCGCTGACCGAAGGCGCCCGCTTCGCCCGGCGGCTGTTCGCGTTGCGGGTTCCGAAGCCCGCGCGCTTCGCCCTGGTCGGGGCGTCCGGGACGGTGCCGAACCTGCTTGGCACCGCCGTGCTTCACCACGTCGGCCTGCACTACCTGGCCGCGGCGATCGTCGCGACCCAGATCGCCATCGGCTGGAACTTCCTCGGCTGCGAGCTCCTGGCCTGGGACCGGGAGACGGGTTCCCGGCTGCGTCGCTATCCGGCGTTCGCGCTCATCAACAACCTCGATCTGGTCATCCGGCTGCCACTGCTCGCGGTGCTGGTCGGGCGATGGCATCTCGGCGTCGGCATCTCGACCCTGATGTCCCTGGCCGCCGCGGTGATCGTCCGATACCTGGTGGTGGATCGGCTGGTGTACCGGCGACGGGCGGTGCCTGAGCGGGCGGTGCCTGAGCGGGCGGCGTCGCCGTCGCGCGGAAGGCCGTCGGAGGACGGGGTGCCCGGTGCGGTTTCGTAGCCCACCCGCCGGTGACGGCGTACGCCTCGGCGCCGACGGGGTCCTCATCCGGCTGTTCTGTTCCGGGCATGTGCAGCTCCCCGACGGGCGGATCCTGCTTGCCGGCGGCACCTTGGCGTATTCCACGCCAACGACGAACTACAAGGGAATGGCGAGGAGCTAATTCGCCGATACCACGGTCGCCGAGTACGTGGCCGACCTCCCGAAGCTCGTCGCGGCGAACTGACCCTCCATCCAGGCCGGGGACCGGACCCGCCGCGGTGTCGCCCGCCCGCGGTGCTCCGTGCCCACCCCTTTCAGGCAGGTACAGGTGACATCCGATTCTGATGCTGATTCCGATTCCGAA
>NZ_CDWRCK010000401.1:0-2553 GCF_977927595.1 Frankia sp. CcWB3 | reverse complement strand
CGACAGATCCGGTGAAGTGGCGGCGGCTGTCCGCCGGCGCGGCCCCGCTGCCTGCCGCCGTACGCGACAGTGCGGCCGTGCCACCGGACGAGCTCCGGCTGTTCGACCCGAACGGTACGCCCGTGGCCGACACCGGGGACGACATCCCGATCATGGCCTGGGATCTGGATCGGGCCCGCCGGGAGAACGTGGTCATCAACCCGAACGCGGCCAATCGACACCGGATGATCATTATTGCTCCGGTGTCCAACGCGCAGGGTCTGGTCGGCATCCTGGCCGTCGCGCGCAGCGATGCCGGGCTGCGCGCCTCGATCATCCACCGGTGGACGATGATCGCCCTCGCGGGCGTCCTGGTCGCACTGACCGCATTGGGGATCTCGATCCTGCTGGCCCGCTGGGTGGGCCGGCCGCTGCGCCAGCTCGAGCAGGCGGCGACCGAACTCGGTGCCGGCGATCTCACGATCCGGGCCAGAGCCGTCGGTGGGCCGCCCGAGGCACGCAAACTTGCCACGACGTTCGACGCGATGGCGGGACGGCTCCAGTTACTGGTCGACAGCCAGCGCCGGTTCCTCGCCGACGTCTCCCACCAGATCCGCACCCCGCTGACGGCGATGCGCCTGCGCTTGGAGCTGCTGCAACAGGACGTGGACGCGGACACCGCCGACGAGGTCGCGGGCACCCTGGTCGAGGTGCACCGGCTCTCCCGGATGGTCGACGGGCTGCTGGCGGTCTCCCGGGCCGAGCATGCACCGATCCCGACCCAGCCGATCCCCCTCGCGGTCGTCGCCGAGGAACGATGCCTGATCCGGCGACCGGTCGCAGCCGCCGCCGGAGTGACACTGACCTGCGACGTCGACGCGGACCAAGTCGTCCAGTGCACCCCGGGGCGCCTGGAGCAGATCCTCGACAATCTCCTCAGCAACGCGCTGGAGGCCACCCCGTCCGGCGGCCGGGTCAGCGTCGCGTCCGGGACGAACCCACCGGCCCAGCCACGCCCGGTGGGCGCCGGGGGCACCGCGGAGGCGGGCCTCGGGACGGGGAGCACCGCGGACGAGATGGACGAGATGAACGTCACCGGACCGCAGAGCACCATGACGGCGGGAAGCAGGACGGCGGGAAGCAGGACGGCGGGAAGCAGGACGGCGGGAGGCATGGCGCGGCTCACGGTCGCCGACAGCGGGCGCGGCCTGAGCGCCGAGCAGCGGGCCGCCGCCTTCCGCCGGTTCAGCTCCAACCTCAATGCCGACCAGCGATGCGACAACCAGCGATGCGCCGACCAGCGAGGAGAGGTGCCCGGCCGGGCCGATCGGCGCGGGAACGGCCTCGGGCTCGCCATCGTGCATGCCCTGGCGACCGCCGACGGCGGGACGGTCACTCTGGCCGAGAGTGCCAGCCGGGGTCTGTGCGTCGTCCTCGACCTGCCCCGGACACCTCCAGACCGACGGCCGACGGCCGCCCGGCCGGCACCCGCGCAGAGATTCGTGGACGCGGCGGGCGGCACCCGCATCGCGGCCGCGCCGGGCTCCGGGGCGCGGGCGGCCCGGGCCCTCGGCGGACATCGGCAACCATCCACGAACTACTGGAAGTAGTGGATTACGTCACGACGGATCACGCCATGGCCGACGACAGGCCGTGGCGACCGGGCAACGGCTCCACCAGACTCCCGATTCACTAGATGATCTTTACTGGTTCTTTCCGAGCCGAGGAGCGGTCCGTAACCGCAATGCGTCCCGGGCCGGTTATTTTCGAACCGAGCCACCAGGAATGGAGTTCCACTGATCATGGTAAAAAGTCCGGCACAGAAGCTTCGTGACGTCGCGGCAACCGGCGTCAGCACGCTTCGCCGCGAAGGCGCAAAAAACGGCAAGAGATTGAAATCATCCTATCTGGCCGATCCGATCCACAGCTATCTGACGGAGCACAGCTCACCCCCGGATCCGATCCTCGACGAACTCTCCGCCGTGACGGCGGCGCTCCCCGAGGCGGAGATGCAGGTACCGGCCGAGCAGGGGACGTTCCTGACCATCCTGACGGCCTCGATCGCCCCGCGCCGCGCGGTCGAGATCGGTACCTTCACCGGCTATTCCGCGCTGTGCATCGCCCGGGGCCTGCCCGCCGACGGCCGACTTCTCTGCCTGGACATCAGCACGGAATGGACCTCGGTCGCCCGCCGGTACTGGGCTCGGGCCGGTGTTTCCGATCACATCGACCTCGTCCTCGGACCGGCGGCCGACAGCCTCGGCATACTCCCCGAAGAACCCACCTTCGACCTGGCGTTCATCGACGCGGACAAGACCTCGTATAGGAGGTATTACGAGCTTCTCCTTCCCCGGATGAACCCGAACGGGGTCATCATCGTCGACAATGTGTTGCAGTATGGGCACGTAGTGCGCTCCCACTCGGACAATCCTGCTGTCGTCGCCGTCAAACAGTTCAACGATCTTCTTACCGACGACTCCCGGGTACAGGTTGTCATGCTGCCCATTGCGGACGGACTGACCATCGTCCGGAAACTGCCCTCGCCGCGGACACCCGTCTAGTACTCCAACCCGA
>NZ_CDWRCK010000400.1:0-2561 GCF_977927595.1 Frankia sp. CcWB3 | reverse complement strand
GCCCTGTTCGTCGGCTGGCTCACCGAGCACCGCGGCGCCCGCGCCGGGTTTTACATCGGAGGTCTCGTTTCGGTCGCCGCCGCGATCGCCACGCTGGTGGTTGACCGCACGCGGGCCGCCGCCCCGGGCGCCGGCGTCCCGTCGGCCGGCGCGCGAACTGTGGAGGGTTAGTCACGGCCCACAGCCTCCGGACCGTCCCTGACCCGCCACACTTTCCCGTTTTCCCGCACCGGGCCGCCCGCCGCCGGTGGTCTCGTTACCGGAGGTGATGTGCCGAATGTCGAGCGAAAAAGAGCCCAGGGAGCCATTGCACCGCATAATCTGGAGGCTGAGAGATTCTCCCAGATAATTCGATTCCATCACGAGGGCGGTGTACTATCCTCATGCGAGCATCCGACCGCGGCGGTGGCCGTGCCCAGTGACGTCGATCTGTGGCTGAGGCGTTTCCATCCGGCGCCGGCGAGCGCCCCTCGGCTCGTCTGTTTTCCCCATGCGGGCGGCGCGGCGAGCTTCTACGTCCCGCTGTCCAGGGCATTGTCGCCGGTCGCCGAGGTGCGTTCGGTGCAGTATCCGGGCCGCCAGGACCGGCGGACGGAGGCGCCCGAGACGGCCATCGAACCCCTCGCGGACCGCATTGCCGACGTGCTGCGTTCCCTCTCCGACCGCCCGCTGGCGTTCTTCGGGCACAGTATGGGGTCGACCGTCGCCTTCGAGGTGACCCGCCGGTTGGAGGCGGCGGGCGGCCCGGTGCCGTTCGTGCTGTTCGCCTCCGGCCGTAGAGCCCCGTCGACCTCCCGCGCCGAATCCGTGCATCTCCTGGACGACGAGGGTTTCCTACGGGAAATCCACGCGCTTGGTGGAACCGACCCGCGCATCCTCGCCGACCCCGAAATGCTGGAGCTGATCCTGCCGCCCACCCGGGCGGACTACCGGGCGATCGAAACGTATTCCGCCCCCTCGGACGCGGTGATCGGCACGGCGATTACCGCGCTGGTCGGGGATTCCGACGCCAAGGCCACCGTGGCCGAGGCCGAACAATGGCGGGCGCACACGACCGGCGCGTTCACGCTGAAGGTCTTTCCCGGTGGTCATTTCTACCTGTCGGACCAGCAGGCCGCCGTCATCGACACCGTCTCGGCCGGACTGGTTCCCGCGGCCACCGCGGCTCCCTCGCTCTGACCCGTCGGCCTGCCCCGCCGGCCGGCTCGTCGGTCAACGTTGTCGACCTGGACGTGTCGACCTGGACGTGACCCCCGCCACGGGCACCGGCGGCACCCCGGGCGGGATCCGCGTCAGCGTATTTCGTTCGGGGCCGTGGCACCGCGGCTACGCTTCGACCGTGCGGTACGGGTCGGGACGCAAGGGATACGAGGGGCACGAGGGAGACGAGGGACACGAGGGTGCGGTGGCCGGCCTGCTCGCCGCGGTCGCGGCCGAGACCGGCGCGTCCGCGGGGACCCCGCCGTCGCGGGCGATGTCCCGCGCCTACCGGGAGTTGTCCGACCGGTATCGCGCGAACGCCGCCACACCGGGCGACGGTGAGCTGACGGCGGATCACGTCCGGGCCTACCTCGCCGCCCGCCTGCCCGCGACGCTGGCGGTCACCCGCGCGGTTCTCGGTGAGGTGGCGCTGCGCCGCCCGGACTGGCGGCCCGGGTCCGTCCTCGACCTGGGCGCGGGTCCCGGGACGGCGACCTGGGCCGCGCTGGCGGTCTTCCCCGGCGTGACCCGGGCCGTCCTGGTCGAGCGGTCCGCGCTGATGATCGACGTCGGTCGCCGGCTGGCCCGCCGTGGTGGCGCGCCGGCCTTGGGCACGGCGACCTGGCAGCGCACGTCCGTGCTCACCCCGCCCGGCGACGGCGCGGACCGGGCCGACCTGACGGTGGCGGCCTATGTGCTCGGCGAGCTCGCCGACGGCGACCGGGCCGCAGCCGTGGCCGCGTGGTGGCGGGCCACCGCGGCGGAGCTGGTCGTCATCGACGCGGGAACCCCGGCCGGCTTCGCGCGGATCCGCGCCGCGCGCTCGGCGCTCGTCGAGACCGGCGCGACCATCACCGCGCCCTGCCCCGCCGACGACGACTGCCCGATGACGGCGGGGGACTGGTGCCACTTCGGCCGGCGGGTCGAGCGCAGCGCGCTGCACCGGGCGATGAAGGACGGTGCGCTCGGGTACGAGGACGAGAAGTACTCCTACCTCGTCGCGTCGCGTCGCGTCGCGCCGCGCCGCCCGCCCGCGCACGCCGCCGGCCGGGTGCTGCGCGTGCCACAGGCCCGCTCGGGCCACGTCCGGCTGACGGTCTGCGAGGCGCCGCGGCAGGGCGACGTGGTCGTGCCGCGGCAGGGTGACGTGGTCGTTTCCCGCAGTGAGAAGAAGGCCTACCGCTGGGCCCGGCGGGCCTCCTGGGGTGACGCCGTCCCGCCCGGCATCGGGCCGCGCTGACCCGCCGTTACCGGCGGGACCCGCCGGTGACCTGAACCCGGCGACGGGAACCCTTTGACCTGGTACCCGGCAGTCGTGGCCGGTTACCGGCTGTCTACTCTTATGTCTGTTATGTCGTGCC
>NZ_CDWRCK010000399.1:0-2582 GCF_977927595.1 Frankia sp. CcWB3 | reverse complement strand
GGCGGGGGTGGGGGCGAACCTGCCGAAGACGACCGAGTGCCCGAGGGGAGTCAGTGTGCACTCGACCCGCGGGGGTACCTCCACAGCGGGGTACCTCCACATATGTGGACCGGGGTGGGGATGCCGTCGCGTTCCAGGCCGCGCAGGGACTCGATGAGCACCTTGGGCGTGATGCCACGCAGCGGCACCTGGAGCTCGGAGAATCGCCGATGGCCGCCGAGGAATTTCTGTCGGTGCCGGGGTCCAAGGTGATGTGGCACGGTCCGCCTGATACGGGTCCGCACGATACGAAGGAGCACATCATGCCTACTCGAGAGACCGCCCCGGCCGGAGCGCCCTGCTGGGTCGACCTGATGACCTCCGACCCGGCCCGGGCTCGGACGTTTTACAGCGAGCTGTTCGGCTGGACGGCGGAGGATCCCGCTGAGGAGTTCGGCGGGTACTTCACCTTCACGAAGGACGGTGTCCAGGTCGCCGGCTGTATGCCCGAGCAGGACGAGGCCGTCCCGAATGGCTGGTCGGTCTACCTGGCCACGCCGGATGCCGAGAAGACCGTCGCCGCCGCTGTGGACCACGGGGGTCAGGTGATCGTCCCGGCGATGGCCGTCGAAGAGCTCGGCGTCATGGCCGTCGTGACCGACGCCGCCGGCGCGGCGATCGGCATGTGGCAGCCGGGGCTGCACCGTGGTTTCGGGGTGCTTGCCGAGCCGGGCGCCCCCGGCTGGTTCGAGCTGCACACCCGCGACTACGCCGCGGCCGTCGGCTTCTACCGGGACGTGTTCGGCTGGGACGTTCACGTCGTCAGCGACACCCCGGAGTTCCGCTACACGACCTTCGGCAAGGACGAGGGCGCGCTCGCCGGCATCATGGACGCGGCGGGCTTCCTGGCCGAGGGCGTCCCGGCGCACTGGTCGGTGTACTTCGCCGTGCAGGACACCGACGCGGCGCTCGCGAAGACCGCCGAACTCGGCGGGTCGGTGGTGCTGCCCGCGGAGGACACCCCCTACGGCCGCCTCGCGGTCGCCGCCGACCCGACCGGCGCCGTGTTCAAGCTGGTCGGCCCGGCCAAGTCTGAGCCCGCCGCCGCGAGCTGACCCGCCCGGCCCGGTTCCCGCCGCGGATGTGCCTGAGGCGCAGCACTATCGTTGCGGGAACCGAGGGCTGGCCCGTTACCGTCGGCGCCGTCGGCCAGTGACCATCCTGGCCCGGGGGGCGAGGGATCCGGCCCGGCTCAGGTGGGACCCGGCTCAAGCCGCCACCGGCGGCTGGGCGCGCAACAGGCGGGCGAGGACGGACCCGGCGTGGCGGATGCCCGCGTCGTCCACGTCGAGGTGGGTGACGATCCGCAGCGTGGTCGGCCCGGTCGCCCCGACCAGCACGCCCTGCTCGGCGGCGCGCGCCGCGACGGCCCCGGCGTCAGTGACCTGGACCAGCACCATGTTGGTCTCCACCGCCTTCGGGTCGACGCGGCCGGGTGCGGCGTCGGCCAGCAGCGCGGCGAGTTCGGCGGCGCGTCGATGGTCCTCCGCGAGCCGGTCGACGTGGTGGTGCAGCGCGTGCAGGCCGGCCGCGGCCAACACGCCGGCCTGGCGCATCCCGCCGCCGAGCCGCCGGCGCCACTCCCGGACGGTGCCGACGCGGCCGGCATCACAGACGACCAGGGAGCCGACCGGCGCGCCCAGCCCCTTGGACAGGCACACCGACAGGGTCGTGAAGGCGGCTGCGAGGCGACGCGGCGGGACGGCGCTCGCGACCGCGGCGTTCCACAGCCGCGCGCCGTCGCAGTGCAGCGCCACGTCGGCGGAGTCGGCGATGGCGCGGAACTCCGCCAGCCGGCCGAGCGACCAGACCCAGCCGCCGGAGCGGGCATGGGTGTTCTCCACGGCCAGCACGCTGGTCCTGACCATGCTGTAATTGCCGGTGACGCTGTGCGCGCGGATCGCGGCGGCCACGTCCGCCAGGTCCGCCGCCGCGGTGAGGCCGGGCAGGGTGCGGGTCTGCACCCCGCCGAGCGCGGCCAGCCCGCCGAGCTCGTAGGTGACGATGTGGGCCTCGGTGTCGGTGATGATCTCGGTGCCGACCGGCGCGCTGGACCGCAACGCGACGAAGTTGCCCATGGTCCCGCTCGGCACGAACACGGCGGCCTCGTGGCCGAGCAGGTCCGCAGTGTACTCCTCCAGCGCGCGGACGGACGGATCCTCGCCGTAGTGGTCGTCGCCCACCTCGGCTGACGCCATGGCCCAGCGCATCGCCGCGGTCGGCCGGGTCACGGTGTCGCTGCGCAGGTCCACGGGCCCGGCTGGGCGCAGCGGTGCCGGCCGGTTCGCCACCCGCGGCCGACTGGACACGGCCGGTTCGTCGTTGATCCTCGGAGAGCCGTCACCTGTGGCATCGGAGGTAATGTCTTGTGATGGTAGCTACCTGCACCAGGGCGTTCCGGGCTATTGGCGGTCCGTTGGTGAGCGTGCGAGCCCGGGTGTACGCCCCGGCGGGTACTCGGCGAACGGGTGCGCGACCTGCTGCTGCTTCGCCCTCGGCATTCCTCAGCCCGGCGGTGTCTGCCCAGCCTAGTACTCCAATCC
>NZ_CDWRCK010000398.1:0-2587 GCF_977927595.1 Frankia sp. CcWB3 | reverse complement strand
CACGAGGGCCGCCCTGCACACCACGTCGGCCCTCGTGCTGTCCGAGCTGGCCGGTCTCGACGGGAGCACGTCCTACCTCCTGCCCGGAGCACTCGCGATCGTCCTGCCTCGGATGTTCGGCCGGGGTGGCCGGGGCCGGCGGATCCCGTGGCTCGCCCGGCTCGCGTGCGAGTCGGGCGGCTGGTACGTCTACATGTTCGCCGGTTCGCCGGACATCAGGCTGGTCTCGTACGGCGGTCCGCGCCTGGGCCAGCCGTTCGCCGTGGTGCTGGGCGCGGTGGCGGCGGTGACCGGCGGCTTGGTCCTGTCCCGTCGGTTCCGGGCGCGGGCCCGCGGGTCGACCCCCGGCGCCAGCCGCCGGCGCCGCTGGGTGTGGGCGCTGGTCAGCGTGCCCCTCGCGGTGACGCTGGGGGTGCGTGCGGCCGAGCATCACCACGTCGTGCTGCTCGCCACATGGACGATCGTCTCGCTGCTGATGCTGCTGGTCGCCAGCCTGACTCTCGTGCGCGGCCAGTACAGCTGGCAGCGCCCCGAGCGGGTGCATCACGTGGACCTGACCGGCAACCTCGCGCCCCGCAACCGCTTCTCGCTCATCGTCCCCGCCCGCGACGAGCCGGTGCTCGGGCGGACCCTGACCCAGATTCTTGCCGGCGACTACCCCCACGACCTGGTGGAACTGGTCGTGATGGTGTCCCATGACGAGGTCGACCAGGAGACCCGGCGGGTCGCCGAGGAGATCGCTGGCCGGCATTCCAACGTGCGGGTCGTCGCGCCCGAAGGCAGCCGGCGTAGTAAACCCCTGTCCCTGGAGGACGCCCGCCGGCACTGCACCGGAGACCTGGTCGGCGTCGTCGACGCGGAGTCCCTGATCGCCGGGGGACTCCTGCGTTACGTGAACACGCTGGCCCTGCGCCACGCCGACGTCGGCATCTTCCAGGGCGGCGTGCAGCTCATGAACGCGCGTGCCACGGCGTGGCGGCGCGCCGCGGACCACTCGCCGATGCGGGCGTTCCTCCACTGGTTGGACACGGGCACCTCCTGGTGGCGGGCCCGCAGCTGCCTCGAGTACTACATCTGGTTCATGTCGCGGCTGCGTTTCCAGGCGCGCGCGTTTCATCCCACTTGGCGGCAATACGGTGTTCATTCGGCGAACGGTGCTGGAAAGGCTCGGTGGGTGGGACGTCTCCTGCCTCACCGAGGACTGTGACCTCGGGGTGCGGGCCTCGGTCGCCGGAATCCCGACCGCGGTCTTCTACCACCCCGATCTGACGACCCGGGAGGAGACCCCGGAAAGCCTCACGAAACTCGTCGTCCAGCGCACCCGCTGGATGATGGGGTTCATGCAGGTCCTCTTCAAGGGGGACTGGCGGGCGCTTCCGGGAGCACGCCAGCGCATCATGGCGGTGGAGATGCTCACGATGCCGTTCTTCCAGGCACTCGCCGGCGTCCTGCTGCCGGTGTCGCTGGTCCTCACGTTGTTCCTGGCGGCGCCGACCGGTCTGGTCATCGTCTTCTGGCTTCCGTTCGGTGCGACCGTCATGACGGTCTTCTCCGAACAGGCGGCGTTCCGCGAGTTTGCCGAGGCGTACGGGCTCGATCTGCGTCGCTGGGACAGCGTGCGGCTCGTGCCCTGCGCCCCGCTGTACCAGCTCGCGCTTTCCGCCGCCGCAGTGCGCGCCACGGCCCGGTTGCTGCGTGGCCGGGTCGAGTGGGAGAAGACCTCCCACTCCGGGGCCCACCACAGCACCGCCTCCGGCCGCTTCGAGCTGGAGGCGGCGTCGTGACCGCACCCGACGCCGCGAACCCGTACCCCCGATTGCTCGGCCCGCAGACCGCCGTGACCTGGATCGCCGCCCGGGCCGGGGAGCTCGCCGGCCGACTGGTCGGCTGGGCCGGCGCCCGCCGCCGCAGCCTGCTCCTGCTCGCCGTGCTCCTGACGGTGGTGGCGGTGCTGCACGGTTATAACTTCGACGGCTGGCCGGGCCGCGTCACCGACGACGAGGGCACGTATGCCGCCCAGGCGTATTCGATGCAGTACTGGAACCGGATCGCGCATTACACGTACTGGTACGACCATCCGTTCGGCGGATGGCTGTTAATTGCCATCTACACGAAGATCACTGATGGTTTCAACCGGGCGCCGACGGCGGTCACCGCCGCCCGCGAGCTCATGTTCGGCGTGCATCTGGTGAGCTGCGTGCTACTGTACCGGTTCGGCCGGCTCCTCGGCCTACGACGGTTCTTCGCCGGCCTGGCCCTGCTCGTCTTCTCGCTTTCACCGCTCGCCCTGTGGTATCAGCGGATGGCGTTCCTCGACAACATCGCCGTGATGTGGCTGCTCGCCGCCCTGGTGTGCGCGGCGTCGCCGCGCCGCAGTGTCGCGGCGGCGGCGTTCGCCGGGATCTTCATGGCCTTCGCTTTCTGGTCGAAAGAAACCGTCCTGATCTTCCTCCCGGGGTTGTACGTACTGCTCCGGCAGAATCGTGATCCTCGTAACTGGCGATTCGTGCGGCGCAACTTCATGGGCTGCCTGATCGGCGTGTGCGGTATCTACATCCTGTATGCGGCCGCGAAGAACGAGCTGTTC
>NZ_CDWRCK010000397.1:0-2589 GCF_977927595.1 Frankia sp. CcWB3 | reverse complement strand
GTACGGCCGGGTGGGCGGAGCGCGCGCCGTGCGCCGGCCCCACCAGGCGGTTCAGCGTGTAACCGGCAATCCCGGCCAGGACCGCCACGACGAGGACGAACGTGATGTAGGGCAGCAGGCTCTCACGTGGGGCGGGCGGCGGCTCGGCGCGGCTGTCATAGGCGTCCCTGGCCCGGCTGTCATAGGCGTCGAAGTCGCCGTAGTTGCCGTGGTCGCCGTCGTAGACGTCATAGCGCCGGTACTCCTGTGCGGCCGGTGCCATTTACTCCCCAAGGCGTAGGAATGTCACGCTTAAGCGCACCTTACGCGTCCACCGAGGAGCCACCGGGTACCGGCACGATCAGCTGGCCCCGATCGTGTTACCGCGGACCGGTCACCCCGACCGGGGTGCCTGGCCAGCCGGCCGGGGTGTCTGCTCAGCCGACCGGGGAGGACTTGGCGACCACGGCGACCAGGAGGCCACCGCCGGTGGTGAGGAGCATCTGGGTGAGCCGCACATCGTCACGTACAGCCGTGGCGAGTTCGCGGACCGCCACCGCCTCGGGGCCGGTGGCCTGGCCTTGAGCCAGGGCCAGCACGCTGGCGAACGCCACCACGCCGCCCGGCCGCAGCAGCCGCAGGGCCTGGGTGAGGTACTCGGTGCCCTCACGCCGGTCCGCGTCACAGAACACGAGGTCATAGGCGCCGTCGGTCAGGCGGGGGAGAACGTCGAGGGCGCGGCCGGTGATCAGCCGGCTGCGCCCCGGGGTCATCCCCGCGTCGGCGTAGGTGCGCCGAGCCAGCCGAAGGTGCTCGGCCTCGACGTCGATGGTGGTCAGGGTCCCGTCGGGCCGCATCCCGCGCAACAGCCAGGTACCGGAGACCCCGGTACCCGTGCCGATCTCGACCACCGCGCGGGCGCCCACGGCGGCGGCGAGGAAGCGCAGGACCGCGCCGGTACCCGGGCTGACCGGGACGATCCCGACCTCCTCGGCTCGGGCGCGGGCAGCGCGAAGGATCGGGTCTTCCAGCAGGAAGCCCTCTGCATAGGCGGCGGCGGACTCGAGCTCGCCGATGTCAGTGTCCGGCATGACTTCCGCAGCCTACGGGAACGGGAGACCAGGGACGCGCGTTCATCTGGTCAACGCGCATCGTGTCGAGGATCGAGGGGAGAAACGTCGGTGTCCGCAGCGGGATTCGCCGCTCCCTGGCCGGCTCGTCGGGTACGTTTGACGCGAACCGACCGAGAGGCGGCCGTGGCTGCTCAGGACCCCGGGGCGGGCTCGGACGCCGCCGGCGTCGCCGCCACCGCAGAAGCTCCTGGTTGGGTTCCTCCTTCCTGGGAAGACGTGGTCCGTGAGCACGGCAACCGGGTCTACCGCCTCGCCTACCGCCTCACCGGTAACGCCCACGACGCCGAGGACCTGACGCAGGACGTGTTCGTTCGGGTGTTCCGGTCGTTGGCGGACTACACCCCCGGCACCTTCGAGGGGTGGCTGCACCGGATCACCACCAACCTCTTCCTCGATCGCATGCGTCGCCAGCAGAAGATCCGGTTCGATGCGCTGCCCGAGGACACCGAGCGGCTGGCCGGCCGCGAGGCGAGCCCGGAGGCGGTCTACGCCGAGGCTCATCTCGACGCGGACGTCGAGGCCGCGCTCGCCGCTCTGCCGCCCGACTTCCGGGCCGCCGTCGTGCTATGCGACATCGAGCAGCTCTCCTACGAAGAGATCGCTCAGACGCTGGGCGTGAAACTGGGCACAGTGCGCAGCCGGATCTCGCGCGGTCGGGCGATGTTGCGCGCGGCGCTGGCCGATCGCGCGCCACGTACCGGTGACGGTGCCGCGTTGTCCGCCGCCGTGGCGGTCTCGGACGACGCCCTTCTCGCCGCGGAGCCCGCCGTCGGGCCGGCGGCGGAGCTCGCCGAGGCGGACGCGGCGCCGCCGGGCACGACCAGACCGCATCGGGGCCGAGGCGACGACGGGCGGCTCAGAAGCGGGGGACGGCATGGGCCCGTCGCCGCCGGGAGCAAGGGTGGTGCTCCGCGGGAGCGGCGGGCGTGACCGAGCATCTCGGCGATCGGATCTCGCCTCTCATCGACCATCAGCTCGATCATGACGCTCGCGACCGCGCGCTCGCGCATCTTGCCTGCTGCGGGGAGTGCCAGCGGGAGGTGGCGGCCCTGCGGATAGTCAAGGCACGGCTGGTCGCCCTCGATGGCCCGGATCTTCCTGGCGGCCTCGCGGTCTGGCTGCTCAGCCTGGGCGGTCCGGCCGCGGTGCCCGCGTCCTCCCCGGGTTCGCCCCAACAGCCCCAGTGGTCCCCACAGGCCCATCGCTCCCAGTTCCGTCCTGCGCCGGACAGGCGGGGCCCCACCCGTGTCTCGACCCGGCCAGGCGTCCCGGGGCGTTCACGGTGACAGTACCGGCCCTGCTGCCGCGTTCCGCCGAGCTCCGACAGCCCCCCTCCGATCCTCGCCCGGGCGCCGGCACTCGTCCGGCCTCGCCCAGGCTCGCCGCTCGACCGGCGCCTGGAGCCACCGGCGGGGCGGCGCGTGGTCTGGGTCAGGCGGGCCGTCCCGCGCCGGGGCCCGCGCGCCAGCGCCTGCGG
>NZ_CDWRCK010000396.1:0-2638 GCF_977927595.1 Frankia sp. CcWB3 | reverse complement strand
CTAGGAGGAACCGACGCACATGAGCAGGTGTCCACAATGCCAGCCGCCCGTCGGTGCTCAGCTGCCGCGAATCCAGCGCGGCCTCCAGGACCAGCGGATTCGCTGGCAATCCTCGCGCCCGCGCCCATGTCTCGCACCGGTGGACCAGCAGCTCCTGCCCGGCCTTGAACTCTTCCTGCTGCTCGATCTCGTAGAACGTACGCATTTGTATTGCCGCTCTCTCCCGGAAAGCCTGACCAGTCAACGCTACCGGTCAGCCGCGACCGACCAGCCAGCGGTGACCGCAGGGCGTGGAGAGGGCATGGAGCGCATGAACGTGAGTGCACGGACGATCGAGGTGAGGCCCGCCGGGGGGGGTGAGCGGATCTTCCGTTCGCCGGGGTGACGGCCCGCGGCGCTCCGGATCAGATAGCTCGGGTAGGATGGCCGTTGCCACAGACGATCGTCTTGAGGAGGTGAGACCCATTTCCGCTGTGTCAGGGTGGGTGCTCTCCTCCCGCGGCCACGCGGTTCGCTCGAAGTAGGCGATCGGGAAGGTGCCCTTCGGCATCCCGAAAGGCTTCCCGTGTCGACAGCCGGCCCTTCTTCTTCCTTTCTCCCCTCTTCTCGCCCGTCTTCCTCACCATCTTCGCCCCTGCCGCGGTCCGTCGTCGTCACGAGGCTGCGGGCCGCCGGCTGCGTCTTCGCCGAGGACGAGGCGCGGCTGCTCGTCGATGCGGCCCGGACCCCGGGCGAACTCGCCGCGATGGTGCAGCGGCGCGTCGCCGGCCTGCCCTTGGAACACGTGCTCGGCTGGGCGGAGTTCCACGGCCTGCGGATAGCCGTGGACCCCGGGGTCTTCGTGCCCCGCCGCCGCACGGAGTTCCTCGTCGATCAGGCGGTCGAACGGGTCGCCGACCGGTCCCGGCCGGTCACCGTCGTCGATCTGTGCTGTGGCTCGGGGGCGGTGGGGGTCGCGCTGGTGGCGGCCCTGCCCGGGATCGAGGTGCACGCCGCCGACGTCGAACCGGCCGCGGTGCGGTGCGCCCGCCGCAACCTCGCCTCCGCCGGTGGCCGGGTCTACGAGGGTGATCTTTACGAGCCGCTGCCAGCCGTCCTACGGGGCCACGTGGACCTGCTGGCCGCGAACGCCCCCTATGTACCCACCGACGCGATTGAGCTGATGCCGCTGGAGGCTCGCGAGCACGAGCCGCGGGTGGCGCTCGACGGCGGGGCGGACGGGCTCGATGTTCTGCGGCGGGTGGCCGCCGAGGCGCCGCGGCGGCTGGCCCCGGGCGGTCACCTGCTGGTCGAGACCGGCGAGCGGCAGGCAGCGTCGATCGTCGAAGCCACCGCCCAGGCCGGCCTGATCCCCACGGTCGCCGGTTCCGCCGACCTGAACGCCACCGTCGTCATCGCGACCAGGCCGGCCGCGGCTCCCGTGTCCGCGATGGGCGCGGCATCCGGACAGCCGCCGTCAGTCGGGTAGGCCCAGCCCTCGTCCGCGGCTGCCCGCGGAAAGGCCGCGGGCAGCCGGATGCAGCCGGATGCAATGGATGCAGATGGACCGAAGCCGTCCTCGGTGAATCCCCGGGACCTGCTCGTCGTTCAACGGGACCTGTTCGTCGGTCAACAGGAGATGTTTCAGGGCAGGACGTCGTAGGTGTAGGTGCCGGTCATGTCGAGCACGCTGCGGGGGGTCGCCGGCGTGCTCGACATGCTCGACGGGGCGAACGGGGAGACCAGCGGGTCGTCGATCCGATGGCCGAGGAGGCTTGCCGGGGCGGTCATGTCCGGCTGGTACACGCGGCCGTGACGCCGCATCCAACCCTCCCAGACGCGGTCGACGTTGCAGTGGTGCACGAAGAAGACCGGGTCGTTGGGGGACGACGCCAGCGACATGTCCCTGCCCCCGCCGACCCAGCGGTGGACCTGGTTGTGCAGTCCGGTGCCGATGAAGCCTTCGAGACGGTTGCGGAACCCCCGCGAACTCACGTTGAAGGGAGCCTCGTCGTAGCTCGCGAGTGTCGGATCGGCGACGGTGTCGAAGGCTGCGGTGAGGTCGGCGTTGCTCGGCAGGATCGACGATCCGAACGTGGCGCTGCCGAATCTCCGCCGCACGCCGCGTTCGGTAACCTGCTGGAGCGCGCCGCTGCTGCTGGTGGAGATCCGTACCCGGAAGCTGGTCGGGTCGGCGGGGTCGAAGAAGAACGCACCGCCGGGGATCGGGGTGCCCTGGCCCCCGAAACCGTCCGGGGTGTTCCGCCACAGCGCCGAAGCAGCGGGGTTCGGTGCCGTGCCGGGAGCGGAGGGTGTCCCGTCGCGCGCCCAGTCCCAGTACGGCAGCCCGAAGTTCGGGTCGCCGAGAACGCGCTGGAGGTGCACTTCCAGCCAGCCAAGCATGACTCGGTGCCAGGGCAGGAAGACGGGGCCGGCGTGCGCGGCGTTGCGGTTGCTCGGTGACCCTCCCGGGGGGGACGGGGGTGTTCATCGCGATGACATGCCAGATGACGAACAGGTCGTAGGTCCGTACCGGTCGGCTCGGACCGGGGAGGCCGAACTGATTCGTGCGCAGCGTCGTAGGTTCGTGTTTGAGGGGTCTTCGAAGTTAACCGGGGTGGGCGTGAAACCCCAGCCAGTTTGGTAACTGTGCGTAATG
>NZ_CDWRCK010000395.1:0-2664 GCF_977927595.1 Frankia sp. CcWB3 | reverse complement strand
ACTCACCGGCGGTCCCAGCACCGGGGTGCACAGCTGGGATGACGCCTTCCTCCGCGACACCATCCAGAAACAGGTCGCCAGGACCGCTATGGAGATCGCCGGGTCTCGCAAACCCCACGATTCCGGCCGATATGAGCATGAGCGGACCGCGTTGCTGGCGATTCGCCGCTACGACCGGCAGATCATCGCGGGCATCGAACTGATGGTCTTCAGTAATGACAACCGGGGCGCGAGCCTCGGGGCGTACGGCATCGAGGAGCCGCTCGCCGAGTGGATCCGGTCGACGCTGCGAGACCCGGAGCTGCGGCTTGGATGGCGCGCGCTCATCGCCGCCTATGAGTTTCCGCCGGTCCGCGGGAACCGCCGGCTCGCCCGCGACGCCTTCCACCGACCGTGGCGGATCTTCACCACCGCCTCCACCCGGCTGACGGACCGGCCGGGGCTGTTGGCCGGGCACCGGTTCGACATCGCGCTGGCCGCGCTGACCTACTCGTTTCTGCGTGAGGTGATGGATGTGAACCAGGCCGACATCGACCAGGTCGAGAAACTCGCGGCCGAGATAGCCCGAGAGATCGTGGACGATGACAGTGCCAGCCCGCTCATGAGCTTCCGAGTGGCCTGCCGCAACGTCCTCTCGCTCCAGAAATGGCTGGAGACCAAGGCCGTGCGCCGTGCCCTGCGCCCGCCGGCCGCGGGAACCGCGAGCCCGCTGCTCACGACTACCCAGTTCCGGCTGCTGTTCGACCCGGACGGACAGGGCTGGATCTACCGGCGGCTGCTGCTCATCGCAGTCCTGAACGCGCTGCACGCACAGGGGTGGAGCCCGAAAGACGCGGCCGAGGCGCTGGCGGATCTACCCGAGGCGGAAGAAGAGATCAAGCTCGCCCGCGAGGACGACGAGTTCGTGGAAGGACTGGAGCGATGAGTTTCCTGGTTGGCAAGGTCGCGCTCGATATCAAGGCCGGCGCGCCGAACAACGGCCTTGCGGATGACAATGTCTCCCGGGTCAAGCAGCTCCGGGTCGGTCGGGACGTCTACCCCTACGTCTCCGCGCAGGCGTTCCGCCGCTGGTTGCGGGACTCCGTCCCGGCGCAGGAACCCCGATCCGGCGTCACCCGCAGCGGCGCCGGGAAGAACCAGCAAGCTCACACCGAGGGTCGCCCGGATCGCTATTTCGACGACGACCTGTTCGGCTACATGGTTGCCAAGAAGGGTAAGGAGGCGGCCCAGACCTGCCAGCGCGACACCGTGTTCGCCACCGGGACCCTGCTCTCCGTCGCCCCGCGCAGGCCAACCGAGGACTTCGGCACCATGAGCCGCGGCTTTCAGGCGGGGGAGAACCCGGTCCTGCACGGCCACGAGCTCTACAGCGCCGAACTCGGCGGCGACCTCCTGCTCGATCTGCCGCGAATCGGCACCTTCGAGACCGGTGGTTCCGGCCTGAAGATCGCGTTGACTGCCGAGGCGGCGAAGGATGCCGTGGCGAGTGGAGCCGACAGCCTCACCTTCCGTGGGTCGCCCGCCCTTCGGCTACCTCTACCCGAACGGCGCCGGCGGGCCGCCCTGCTGCTGCGGACCCTCACCGCCGTCCGCGGCGGAGCCAAGCAGTCGTTGCACTACGGGGACCGGGCACCGGCGTTCCTCCTGCTCGCAGCGATGAAGGGTGGGATCAACCCGTTTACCCGGATCCTCGGTCTCCGCGACGGCCGGGTCACTATCGATACCACGGTCCTGCGGGAGGAGATCGCCGCCTGGCGTGAGGAGCTCGACGGGCCTGTCTACCTCGGTTGGGCGCCGGGCTTTCTCGGTGATCAACGCGAGATCGCGCGCGGTGAGCTGGCCGCCGAGATCGAGTCCGGGCTGGTACAGGTGGACCACTCCCGGGTGCTCTTCGGACGCCTTGCGGACGAGATCGAGACCGGACTACACGACGACTGGTTCGACGACGCCAAGTCAGCCAAGTCATGAGTCTCCCCGGCGCGCCCGACCTTCTTGGCGGGGAACGAGACGCGCTGGAAGTCACTGTCAGCGCGCCGATCGTCTCCTTTCGTGACCCGCTGTACTCGGCTGTCGCGGTCACGCTTCCCTGCCCAGCTCCGGCGACCGTCGGCGGCATGCTGGCGGCGGTCGCCGGGGGATGGGACGAGGTCGACCCGGAGTTCCGGTTCGCGATGGCCTTCTCGGCGCAGGCCACCGGGGTGGATCTGGAGACCCACCATCCCCTGGAGTCGCGGGGCGCCTTCGGCCAGCCGGTGCCCCGGGAACGGCAGTTCCTGGCCTTTACCGAGCTGACCGTCTGGATCGTCGACGAGGTCGAGCGATGGGAGCGGCGGTTCCGTCGGCCGGTGTGGCCGTTGCGGCTCGGTCGCAGCCAGGATCTCGCGACTGCCCGTACCAGACGAGTACGGCTGAGTGAGGGTGAAGGCGTGGCCGGTGGGGCGCTCGTGCCCGATGACCCCAGCTCCCACGGTAGCTCCCACGGTTCCCTGCTCCGGCTGCCGACCGCTGTCAGCCGGGACCGCGCCCGTACCCGGTGGGACGCCTATCGCCATCGGCTCTCGGTGGCGGCGGGCGGCCAGTTGCGTCCGCAGTCCGTCGAGAAGGCGCTGGTGGCGGGCTGGGTCACCACCGAAGGCCGAGCCGTCCACCTCCTCCCACCCACCC
>NZ_CDWRCK010000394.1:0-2665 GCF_977927595.1 Frankia sp. CcWB3 | reverse complement strand
GATCGGGCCAGGTCTCCTTCGGTGACGCGGGCGGCGCCCGGCGAGAGGCTCACCGGAGGCCGCCCGCCCGGTCCCTGCTGGGAGCTCCCGGCTGACCGGGGGCGGAGCGGTCCGTTGATAGCGATTCCGATTCGTACGAACATACGTTCGAATACGGGTCTACGGGAGTCCCGGGAGGGTGCGTCGTGAGCGTCACCGAGATCTCGCGTGGTTCCGGTGGGAGTACGGAGTTCGACCGGACTCCTCCGCACGACCTGCCCGCCGAGCAGAGCGTGCTCGGCGGCATGCTGCTGTCGAAAGACGCCATCGCCGACGTCGTCGAGGTCCTGCAGACGGGTGACTTCTACCGTCCCGCGCACGGCCTCGTGTACGAGGTCATCGGCGATCTCTACGGCCGGGGGGAGCCTGCGGACGTCATCAGCGTCGCCGCCGAGCTCGGCCGCCGCGATCTGCTCGAGCGGGTGGGCGGTCCGGCCTACATGCACACCCTCATCTCGAGCGTGCCCACCGCGGCCAACGCCGGGTACTACGCCCGTATCGTCGCGGAGAAGGCGGTCCTGCGCCGCCTCGCGGAGGCCGGCACCCGCATCGTGCAGCTCGCCTACGGCGCGGCTCCGGACGTCAGCGACGTCGTCGACCGCGCCCAGGCGGCCGTATACGAGGTGACCGAGCGCCGGACGAACGAGGACTACCTGCCGCTGGGGGAGCTGCTCAACCCGGCGCTGGAGGAGATCGAGTCCATCCAGGGGCATGACGGTTCGCTGACCGGGGTGCCCACCGGTTTCGTCGACCTCGACGAGCTGACCAACGGCCTGCACGGCGGCCAGCTGTGGATCGTCGCGGCCAGGCCGGCCGTGGGCAAGTCGACCCTCGGCCTGGACTTCGCCCGGGCGGCGTCGATCAAGAACGGGATGGCGTCGGTCATCTTCTCGCTGGAGATGAGCCGCATGGAGATCACCATGCGGCTGTTGTCCGCCGAGGCGCGGGTGTCCCTGCAGAACATCCGCACGGGCCGGCTCACCGATGACGACTGGGGTCGCCTGGCCCGCCGGATGGGCGAGGTCGCGGAGGCCCCGCTGTTCATCGACGACAGCCCGCACCTGACGATGATGGAGGTCCGGGCGAAGGCCCGGCGGTTGAAGCAGCGCAACGAGCTGCGCCTGGTGATCCTCGACTACCTGCAGCTGATGTCGTCGCCCAAGAAGGTGGAGAACCGTCAGCAGGAGGTCAGCGAGATCTCGCGGTCGCTGAAGCTGCTCGCCAAGGAGCTCGACGTTCCGGTGGTCGCCATCTCCCAGCTCAACCGCGCCTCCGAGCAGCGGGCCGACAAGCGTCCCCAGGTCTCCGACCTGCGCGAGTCCGGAAGCCTGGAGCAGGACGCCGACGCAGTGATCCTGCTGTACCGGGAGGACACGGTCGAGAAGGAGTCGGCGCGCGCCGGCGAGGCGGACCTCATCATCGCCAAGCACCGCAACGGGCCGACCGGCACCGTCACCGTCGCCTTCCAGGGCCATTACTCACGGTTCGTCGACATGGCGAACTGAATTCTCGGCCCGGGGGCGGGACGAGGCCCACGGGTGGAGAGCGCCAGCGGCCCGGCGGCGGGCCGGGTGGGCGCCCGGGTGTGTTTGGCGTGGTCATGGTCCATGTTGGCGGACCGCGATCTCCCGATGGTGCCAGACTGGGCGGTATGAGTTTCAGGATCATCCATGGCGAGTGAGGGGCGGGACGGCGGGCAGCCCGCCGGAGCGGTCCTCGAAGTCGCCCGGTTCGACATCAAACCGGGCAGCGAAGACGATTTCGTCGCCGCGTATCACGGGGTGCGTGCGGAGCTCGTCGGCACGCCGGGCTGTCGTTTCGCGCGGATGACCCGCGGGGTCGAGTCACCGTCGAGTTTCGTGCTGCTCGTCGAGTGGGACAGCCTGGACGCCCATCTGACGAACTTCCGGGAGTCGGAGCGGTTTGCCCGCTGGCGCGCCGCCCTCGGCCCGTACTTCGACGGCACCCCGACGGTGGCGCACAGCGCGGACGTCCCCGCCGGTCCCGACCCGGCCTGACCCTCGACGACCGCCGGACTTCTGATCATGACAGCGTTCTTCGGGTACCTGTTTTTCGCGCCGCTCACGGCGCTCTTCTTCGGTTTCCTCATCTGGCTGGTACCGGCGATCCTGCTTCGGAACACGGACGTGGTGAGCCGGCTGAACCTGCGGCCCTTCGCGTTCTTCGTCACCGGCTACGTCTTCAGCGGGCTGATGGCCCTCTACCTGCTGGTGCTGGACGCCGGCCACGACGTCGCGCCGGCGGCCGGCGTCGTCGCATCCCTGGCCCTCGTCTGGGCTGTCCGGCGGCAGTGGCGCCGGCACCGGCCACTGGGCACGCGGCAGGTGGCGAGCATGCGCCGTGACGGCCCGGTCCAGCCGGGGCAGCCGGGTTATCCCGGTCCACCGGTGCCGTCGGGTTATCCGCATCAGCCCGGCCACCCGTACCCCCCCAGGCCGCAGGCCGGGCCGGTCGCGCGAGGTCCGTCCGGGTATCCCGAGGCCGCCGGATATTCGCCTACGCGGCCGGATCAGCCCGGCCCGGGCGGGGGAGGAGACGACCCGGCAGGCGGGGCGGGTGATCCCGGTCGCCCCAGCCAGTCGGGGCATCGGTCGGGGTATCAGCC
>NZ_CDWRCK010000393.1:2096-2713 GCF_977927595.1 Frankia sp. CcWB3 | reverse complement strand
TCCCAACCAGGCCCTAGGGCGCCGGCCACATCGCCGGACTGCTGGCGTCCCTGCACCTGGGAGGCGAAGACGATCGCGACGATGCCGGCGGGCAGACAGCACAGCAGGGTGGCCACGATCGACTGCCACAGATAGGTCGGAATGGGCTGACCGTACGGCGGTTGCTGACCGAATCCCCCCGGCGGGTACGGCGGATAGCCGCCCGGCTGGCCCTGGCCGTACCCGGGGGGCGGGCCGCTCGGCGGAGTCGTCACCGGTACACACTCCTCCGGGTGAGGGCCGGTGGGAGCGTCGAATACGACGTGCTGGAATCGGTCTCGAAGCCGCCGGCCAAGCCGATGGCGAGGATGACCAGGAACACCACGATGATCGAGGTGGCCGAGATGATGCACCACATCCTGGCCTTCTTGGAGGCATCCAGCGTGCCGTTGATGTCGCCGATCTGCTGGCGGCTCTGCACCTTGGTGGCATAGACGATTGCCACCACACCGGCGGGCAGACAGCACAGCAGGGTGACCACGATCGACTGCCACAGGTAGGTCGGGATCGGCTGGTTGTAGGGCGGAGGTGGGCCGAACCCACCCGGGCCGCCGTAGCCCAGCGGGGCGCCGTAGCCC
>NZ_CDWRCK010000393.1:0-2071 GCF_977927595.1 Frankia sp. CcWB3 | reverse complement strand
GCGCCGTAGCCCTGCGGCGCGCCGTACCCACCGGGCGGGGGTCCATAGCCGGGCGGTGGAGCGCCGTAGCCGCCCTGGTCATAGCCGCCCTGGCCGCCATAACCACCCTGGCCGTAGCCGCCCTGGTCATAACCCCCTTGGCCGTGACCGCCGGCGGGAGGGTACTCGGGTGGCTGGGACATTGGGTGCTCTCCTGTTGTCGTCGTGGCAGGCGAGCCGATGAACGGCCCCGCCACCGCGCCTGGCTGCATGACCCTCGGGGCGCTCGACCAGGCACCGCCGACACTCCACCGACGCGTGATCCCCGACCCGTGCGCGGGATCCGTGACGCGAGGTGGGTGGACCACCATGCACGTCCCGGGCTCCGCGCGCGCACATTGTGGCACAGCCAGCATGTCGACCAACCGGCGTGCCGACCAGCCGGGCTCCACGCCACCCGAGAGCCTCACCGCCCGAAACCCCCGAGTTCCGACAAGTCGGTCTAGCACGTCGGTGTAGTGTCTCATCCGAACTATCTAGACATGGCAGCCGGCGTCGAGGGGGCGACCGGAGGCTGGTCCGGTTCGTCTCAGGCTGCTGTGCGACATGGAGGTCATCCGCTTCGATGCCGAAGCCGGGACCCGGGGGTCCTGACGACACTGCCACGCACGGAGGGATACCCGCGGTGAAGCACCGGGCGGAGGGCGATCCCAGCCCGCCGAGAGTCCGATCCGGTTCCCGGCGCGGGCGTCGCCGTCCGCATCACCCTGCCTGGATCGCGTCGCTGGGCGTGATGGCTCTGGTCGCCGCCGCAGTCGGGTGGACCCTCGTCCCCGAACGCGACACCGGGGGCGAAGGCTCGGCGACAGTCGAGGCCACCGCCATCCAGCACGGGAAGCCCCGACACGGCGATGACCCCCGGGTACAACCCAGCGTCTCAGCAGGCACGACCGGCGGGCTACCCGGCGGAGACTCCAGCGCGACCGTCGGCTCCCCCTCGCCGTCACCCGCCCCGGTGCCCGCGGGCACCCCGGCCGGTACGGCCCCGCGGACCGCCGCCAAACCGACGACCCCCGGCGCCGCGGCCCGGGTCACGAAGCCGGCGGTACAGGTGCCCGTCATCCCCGTCGGTGGCGGGGGCGGTTCGGTGCCCGGCGGCATGAGCGGCGTTGCCGCGGGGACGATGACGCAGGTGCGGGCCTGGGAGAGCTTCCGCGGCTCGCCGGTCAACGTCGTGCTCACCTTCACCGACCGGTCGAGCTGGCAGACCATGACGAACCCGTGGCTCGGCTCGGGCCCGGAGAAGTTCTCGACCTTCGCCGGCACCTGGATCATCTCGCAGCCCTTCTACCCGACGGGCGGTGGGGACATGAACTCCTGCGCGAGCGGCGCCTACAACGGCCACTGGGCGGACTTCGGCCGGTGGCTGGTGGCGAAGGGCCGCCCGGCGAGCATCATCCGGCTCGCCTGGGAGTTCAACGGCGACTGGTTCCCGTGGTCGGTCTCCAAGACCAACCCCACCACCTGGGTGAACTGCTTCCGCCAGGTCGTCAGCGCGATCCGCTCGACGGATCCGCAGGCCCGCATCGACTGGACGCTGAATGCGCACAGCAGCGGGGCCTGGGCCGTCTACCCCGGTGACCAGTACGTCGACATCATCGGCATCGACAGCTACGACCAATGGCCGGCGAGCACGGACGACGCTGCCTTCGCCAGTCAGTGCCACGCCGAAACCGGGCTCTGCTCGACAATCGCGTTCGCCCGCCAGCACGGCAAGCAGTTCTCGGTCCCGGAATGGGGACTCGTCGGAAAGAGTGACACCGGGGCGGGCCGCGCCGGCCGGGCCGGCGGCGACAACCCGGTGTACATCCGCAACATGTACCAGACGTTCGCCGCGAACCGCGACATCCTCGCCTACGAGACGTACTTCAACGACTCGGAGCCCGGGAACGTGCACTCCTCCCTGGTGAACCCGACAGAGCATCCCGCTGGCGCGGCCACCTACGCCTCGCTCTGGTAGCGCCCCGCCCCGATGGCGGCACGGCTCCGACCGGATCACACCCAGATCACACCCAGATCGGAGCTGCCGGCC
>NZ_CDWRCK010000392.1:0-2731 GCF_977927595.1 Frankia sp. CcWB3 | reverse complement strand
CAGGCCCTAGTGCCCGAACTCTGATGATTATTACAGTTCGGGTGGTAGACCGGCAAGCCGTGCGCTGGCGTCCCAGAGCTGGTTGCAGCGCGCGACGTCGGTACCGGGTTAAGGAGGCGCTGCTCGCCGCGATCGCCGCCCGGGAGTTGGAGCGGCAAGGCGCCGAGCTCGCCACCGCGATGCGTGGTGGAAGGACGCCCGAGGCGGTACTGCGCATGGCGATGCACCACTACATCACCTGGGCACTGGAGTACCCGGCACGCTTCAGGCTGGTATTTGGCGCCTGGTCGATCGACTCGCGGGAGCTGAGCACTGCGGCCTGACAGCGGCCCACGCCGCGCAGACCATGCTCGTCGATACCGTCACCGCGGCCCAACAGCTTGGTGCGTTGCCCGCAGGTGACCCGGTGCGCGTGGCATCTCTCGTGCGGGCACTCGCGCACGGGGCTGCCGACCTTGCCCTGGCGGGGCATCTCGCCGCTGACGGGAAGGGTCATGCGAGTCCCCAGCAACTCGTCGACGACCTGCTTGACCACCTGCGCACCGCAGCTCAGCGCCTATGAGCAAGGAAGCTACGGCTGAGCAAGGATGTCAACGTCAGAGCAGCGTGCGGGGACGGATGCGGTTCGCCTGGTCGACGAGGCGGACCCGGCTCGCCCGGTCACCGGCCAACCGGGCCATCTCCCGGTAGGTCTCGGCCAGTCCGAAGCGGAGGTCCCGTTCCACCATGACCCGACCGAGCAGGGTCGGTGGCCGGGGCGCATCCGCGGCCGGGTAGGCGGCCGGGTAGGCGGACGAGTAGGCGGACGAGTAGGCGGCCGGGTAGGCGGACGAGTAGGTCGTGACGAGGGCCAGGGCGGCGGTGAACAGGTCACGGTGCAGTTCGGCCCGGCGTCGTTCGCCCAGGTCGAGCCTTGGATCGGCCAGTATCGTCGCCGCCCGGTGCAGGGCCGCCGATCCCGAGGCCGCGCGGTCTGGTCGGGTGGCCCGGCCGACGAGCACCCCGATCATGCGGATCCGCGACGCGGTGTAGGCGGCGGACGACGGAGGGACCCGTAGATAAGCGTCGATCTTGTCGGCCGGATCGGTCCGGCATCGGGCCAGCCCGAACGCCGCGCTGGTCGTGCTCGGATCGATGGTGGAGACGACGTCGAACAGGGCTGCGGCCCGGTGCCGGGCCGCGTCACGTTCAGGCGCGGTGCCCGCGGTGCCCGCGGTGCCCGCGGTGCCCGTGGTGGTCGTGGTGGTCGCCATGTCCGCGAGTGCGGTCGCGAGGGCGAGGCGCGGAGCGAGCTCCCCGGGGACCCGGGAGTAGACCCGGTCGAACGCCGCGGCGGCCACGGCCGGTTGTCGTCCGACGAGGGCGTGCAGGCCCCGGTACCAGTCGACCCGCCATTCCCGCGGCTGCTCCGCGGCCGCGTCGTCCAGAGTGCCCGCCGCCTCATGGAGCTGCCCGGCCCGGATCTGGGCGCGGGCCAGGGATAGCCGCACCTCGGTGGTCCTCGGGACGATCGCCGCCAGCCGGGTGGCCAGGGAGGCCGGTTCCTCGTCCGAACCGGCGGTCAGTCCGGGCGCCCATGGATCGTCCTGGTCGATGCGCAGATCGGGGAGGACCTCCCACCATGCGGGGGTCCCGGCGGGCCCCGCCTCCCCGGTGGGATGCCCGACGGCGTCGAACCACCGGCTGGCCAACGGGGGGACCGGCCCCTCCGTTCTGGCCACGATCTCGTAGAGCACCCCCACCAGTTCGTCGGCGAGCTCCGTGGTGCTCTGGAATCGCTGGTCGGGATCGGTCGCGGTGGCCCGGCGCAGGAGCCGGTCCAGGGATTCGAAGTCCCGCAACGGGGCATGGGCCCGGCGCGGCGGCAGGGTGTGCCGGTAGGCGCCGAGGAAGCCCGGGAACCGGCCGAGGACGAGACGGGCCAGGGTCCGGGCGACGGCGAAGATGTCGGTGGTGACCGTGGGCGCGGTGCGCGCGATGCCCGCCGGGCGTTCCCCGTCGTCGTCGAGTTCGGGGGCCCGGTAGCCGGGCGTGGACAGGTATCCCGACACGCGGTCGTCGAGCCGGCGCGCCCCGCCGAGGTCGATCAGTTTGACGTCCTCGGCGGTGACCATCACGTTTTCCGGTTTCAGGTCGCAGTAGACTAGCCCGAGGCGATGCAGATGCCCGAGGGCCGGAAGCACCCGCAGCAGGTAGCGGATCACATCGGCGGCCGACGGCGGAGCCGACCGCCCGTCCGGTCCCGCCACCCCGACCTCGGCCAGGCCGGCCAGGGACACCCCCGGCACGTACTCCATGACGATGTAGTCCTCGCCATGGTGGGTGACATAGTCGAGGATCTTGACGATGCCCGGATGGGACACCGTGGTCAGGATGCGCCGCTCTCCCCCGGCGATCCGACGCGCCTCCGGGTTCGCCGCGTCGAGCAGGCCCTTGAGCACCACCCAGGCCTGCACGTCGTCGCCGCCGAGGTTGTCGTCGGTCGCGGCATATACCCAGCCGAGCCCGCCGCGCGCGATGACGCCGTGCACGGTGTAGCGGCCGACCCGTTCGCCCGGTCGCAGCTTGACGGTGAACGAGTAGCGGTGGCCGCATCCCGCGCAGCTGCCCTCCAGGGCGACGCTCTCGTCCTGCTCGTCCTGGCCCGGCCGGGCCACGGGCGCGCCGCACCCGGCGCACTCCCGCAGGCCCGTGGGAACGCTGGGCGCGCCCAGGAGGGGCGGGGTCGACC
>NZ_CDWRCK010000391.1:0-2733 GCF_977927595.1 Frankia sp. CcWB3 | reverse complement strand
GACGGTCACGGTGATCGGGGAGAACCCCCAGCGGGCCTGGTAGACCGGGTAGAAGGGGGTGGGGGCCGAGGACGCGGCGAGGAACGAGCCGATCATCGACGTCTGCAGGAGGAATCCGGCGCGCGGGGACAGCCTGCCCCGGTGGGGCGCCGTGCCCGGGTCGGGCGGGGCGTCGCGGGCCGCGGCCTGCCGCGGCAGGGCCACCGCCGGTACCGGGGCGGAGGCCGCCGAGGACGGGCTCCCACCACCGCCGCCGGTATCGGCGGCGCCGGCCTGGCCGGCCAGACCAATCAGGCCGGCGGGGAGGCCGGTGGCGATGGGTTGGGAGGACATCGGGTTTCCCTTCACCGGACAGCTAAAGCTAAGATTTTGCGTTAGCGCCCGACGGTACCCTCGGCCCGACGTTAACGCAAAGGATGTGCGTTAGGCTGGATGCGTGAGTCCGTCCGAGGGTCCGCGGCCCGGGGGGCGTAGCGCGCGGGTCCAGCAGTCCGTGCATGCCGCGGTGCGCGCGCTGCAGGTCGAGCGGGGTCGGCACGAGATCACGGTGCCGCTGGTCGCCGCCCGGGCGGGGGTGACCGCCTCCACCGTCTACCGGCGCTGGGGGGACCTGACCGAGCTGCTCGCCGACGTCGCCGCCGAGCGGCTGCGCCCGGAGACCCCGCCGGCGGGCACCGGGTCGCTGCGCGGCGATCTCGCCGCCTACTGCGAGCAGTACCTGGAGGAGACGTCCTCCCCCACGGGCCGGGCGTTCCTGCGCGACCTGGTCGCTTCCTGCGGCGACGACCGGCCGGCGTGCTGCTGTGACCTGTACATCCGCAAGCAGATCGGGGTCATCGTCGAACGGGCCGCGCGTCGCGGTGAACCCGCCCCCGGGGTCGGTGAGATCGTCGAGGGGGTCATGGCACCGATGATGTACCGCATCCTGTTCGTCGCCGACCCGGTCGATCTCGCCGACGCCCGCCGGTTGGTGGACGCCCTGCTCGCCCGCGGTGGTCAGCCGCGCGGGTAGCCGAGCCGGGTGTTGTACTCCTGGACCGCCGAGGCGGAGCTGACCATGGCGATCACCCACACGATGAACCACACCGGAACAGTGATGATCAGTGTGACGATGAAGAAGGAGAACATCCACAGGAACAGGTCGGCGATCAGGAGCACGACACCCGTGGTGGTCCTGCCGGCGTAGATGTGGCCCACGCCCAGCCACAGGAAGGTCAGCAGCAGCGCGACCGCGACCGACTTCGGCGGTACCGGCGGCACCGGCGGGTAACCCTGGCCCGGGCCGGGACCCGGGAAGGGCTGCGGCGGGCCGATCGGGTACGGCGTCGGGCCCGGCCCGCCGGCCTGGCCATGAGGCGGCCGCGGCGGCTGTCCGTACGGCTCGTGTCCGTACGGCTCGTAGTATCCGGCCGGCCCAGGCTGCTGCGGCTGCCGGTGCGGGTCGTCCCACCCTGTCATGTGGCTCCCGATCTTGTCGGCGCACACTGTAACAGGATCATCCGGTTACGTGCATGGACCGGAATATCGGAACCGCGACCGGCATCCCGGCCTTCGGGAATGTGACGTTTACCACACAAAGATCGTTATGTGGATAAACCTGTCGACAAGCCGGTGGGTAACCTGCCGCGACCCTGTGGATGCCCTGTGGGGCAATGCTGATCCCCGGATTCGCCGAGAAGTCAAGACGTTGCGGTGCGTACCAGCCGCGATATCACTGGAGTGTGACTCTGGCGCATCTGACTTCTCGTCCGACCACCACCACCCGGCCCGCCGTACCCACCGCGCCGGGCAGCGCGCCCGTGCTGCCGCCCAGCGTCGCCCGGGTCGCCGCCCGCACCCGGCTGTCCGCCGAGCTGCTGGCGGCGGTCCTGGAGGTCGAGCGGCGCACGCGGGCCACCCTCGAGGACATCGAACGCGCCGACGCACTGGCCGAACGGCTGCTCGTGCGCCGCGGTGCGCGGCTGCGCGCCGCGGCCGGCCGGCCGCGGTGACCTGCTCCCCCGGGCTCGGCTCAGGCGGCGCCGGCCCGCAGCGAGGCGCGCTCGGCGTGTGCCGAGGTGAGCATCAGGATCTCGTTCGTCCTCAGGGTGAGCACCCGCGACGGGCGCTTGTCGAGGATGTCCTCCACCTCGAGGAGGGCGGCTTCGGCCACCGCGGGATCGCGGCGCAGCGTGGCGGCGGCGAGCGACGCCAGCGCCCAGCCGCGGTCGAGGGTCGCCGGGGTGGTCAGGTCGATCGCGGTGTACGCGGCGGAACGCGCCCCGGGCATCCCGAGGCGGGCCATCGCATCGGCGACGACGCAGGCCTCCCGGACCTCGTCGAAGGGGGGCCAGCCGGGATGGCGCAGGCCGAGCACAGTCGGCCGGTTGCGCAGCCGGTTCAGGGCGGCGTCGAGGGCTGCCTCGTCGCCGGTGGCCGCGGCGCCGGTGGCCTGCACCGCCGCTGCCCAGCCGGGCAGGTAGGGATGGTCGACAGCGGCCGCCTTGGCCGCGGCGTTGCGGGCGGCGGCGTAGCGCCCGGTGACGAAGGCGATCGCCGCGTCCAGGCTGTGCGCGGTGCCGGTGAGCAGCCGGTCGTCGAGCTGGGCGGCGAACTGCTCGGTGAGGGTCGCGAACCGCCGCGCCGAGGTGTCGTCGCCGGTGTCAACGGCCAGCATCCCGAGGGAGAACGACAGGTAGCCGGCGACCCGGGTCAGTTCGGCGTGCACCGTCGGGGACAGCCGCCGGGATCTGT
>NZ_CDWRCK010000390.1:0-2749 GCF_977927595.1 Frankia sp. CcWB3 | reverse complement strand
CCCGGGAGGGTGGGGCTGTGCCCGGAGGATGGGCTGTGATGGTGCCGGCCGGCGTCGTGGGCGCGCCACGCCGCCCCGTGCGTGTGGCGTTGCCGATGACTGCACCGATGTCCGTGCGGTGCCGCGCTGTATGCCGTATGGAAGAACGATGCAGGAGGAACGCGTGGCGGACGAGCGTCGGCCCTTCGCCGACGACAGCGGGACCCCCGAATCGGTTTGGCAGGGATGGGATCCGGGGTGGGCGGAGCTGGATCTGACCGTTCCGCCCACGAATGCGGTGATCGTGGCTCCCCACCCGGACGATGAGGTGCTGGGCATCGGTGGCCTGATGACCATCCTGTCCACGCTGAGCGTGTCGCTCACCGTTGTTGCGGTAACCGACGGCGACGCATCCCATCCCGGATCTCCGACGCTGTCGCCGGCCGAGCTTGCGCGGCGACGGGTGGCGGAACAGCATTCCGCTCTCGCCGAACTCGGACTGGCCCAGGTGCCGGTGCATCGGGTCGGCCTGCGCGACGGGCGGGTCGCCGGGCACGAGGAGCTGTTGGCCGACCAGCTGGAACCGTTGCTCACCGCCGACGGGTGGCTGCTCGCAACGTATGCCGGGGATCGTCATCCAGATCATGAGGCGACGGGTCGGGCGGCGGAGATCGCCGCCGCGCGGACGGGCACCCGGCTGCTCGAGTACCCCGTCTGGACCTGGCACTGGGCGGTGCCGGACGACCCGCGAGTTCCCTGGGCCAGGGCGCGACGGGTGCATCTTCCTGTCGACGTGCAGCGGGCCAAGCAGCGAGCGGTCGACTGCTACCGCACCCAGATTGCTCCGCTTTCAGCCCATCCGGCCGATGCTGCGGTGCTTCCGGCCGAGGCCCTGGCGCGGCTCCTGCGCCCAGCCGAGACGGTCTTCGTCTGACCGTTGCGAGTCATGAAGCATGAGTAGGCCCCTTGCTCGCAGCCACCTGTTGCCGGATGGCGGCCCTACAGCCGGAGCAGGTCTTCGATCACGTCCGGTTGCCCATGCGGTGACACGGGCAACCTGCCGGTCAAGGCCGGGGTACTGGCCGGCGGAGGAGACCCGCGCGTACACCGCGACGGCTCCCGTGGGGCGTTCGACGGCGGACGGCTCGACCAGGATCAGCCGCCCGACCCGGCGCGCCGGTACGGGCAGCTTCCCTTCCCGAAACCAGCGGTAAGCGGTGACGTAGTGGACACCCTCACGCTCCGCCCACTGCTTCAAGTTCACTCACACATCACTTACTCAAAAGCCAGCAGGTCGCTGCCCCGCGGGGACATCTCCCGCAGCGGCAGGCCGCGGTCGTCGAAGGCCGCGGTCGTCGAAGGCCGCGTCGTCCGCTCCGGTGATTCCGAAGACGGTCGGCCTGGTGTCGATCCAGCGATTGATCAGCCAGTGCAGCAGGTTGATGGTGACGACCGCCGGAGCGACGACGGCGGCGACCCCGGGAATCGCCGGCTCCAAGGCCAGGGACAGCACGATGCTCGTGATGCCGTTCTGCTGGGAAGCGGCCAGATAAACCCGGTCACGTCGGGACATGCGGTGGGTGAGAAGGTAGCCGACGAGACCCTGTGCGGCGAAGGCTGCGGCTCCCAGAGCGGCCCCGTGCACAAAGGCGATTCCGTCGGAGAGAAGCAGGCCGAGCGCGATCGCCGCCCCATAGAACGCGACCCGTACGGTCCTCTCCACGAGGTGGGGGAAGAAGTCGTCCCCGCGCTCGGGGAAGAGCTTGGCATCGGGACGGAGGATCAGCCCACCGATTGCCACCGCCAGCATGAGAAAGAACCCTGCTCCTACCATGATCAGGCCCGCTGTCAATGCCAGGGCGCTGGTCGCGTGTCTCTTGGCGCCCCCCCCACAGCAGGGCGGTGAGGGTGGCGAGGCCGAGGTTGAGCGCCAGGCCGACGAAGAAACCGCTGACTCCCGACGGTCCACCGAGATCCGGCGTCATCGCGGGCTGGTCCTTGACAAACGTCGAACCGACCGCTGTGACCAGGGACACGGTAAGGAGTACCGTCACGGGATCGTCGAAGGCGGCCCAGCTGCGCAGGAGATCCTGACCGCGTTCTGACATTCGTGAACCCGAGGTGAGCGTGGCTACCGACAGGGGATCGATCTGGGCAACCACCACGCCGAGAAGGAGGTACAGCGGGTCGCCGAGCGCGAGGGCCAGGACGCCACCGATCAGCAGGGCCTTGAGGGCGACGCCCACGGTGACGACGAGCGCGATCCGGCGGATGTCCGCCCAGGCCGCGCGGGCGATTCCCAGCGTGGCGCCGTACAGGCCGACCGCCAGCAGCACCGCGATCGCCGTCCGGTAGCCGTCATCTTCGAGATATTCGGCAGCTGGAACAACTGAAACAGCGCGCTGAGCGCGACACCCACCCCGATCAGGCCGACCAGGGATGCCAGCTGGCTGATGGACTGTCGCTCTCTGGAGCGACCTCATGGCCCGGTCTGGTTCCAATGGTGGAACGGCTGTGCCGGTCTCCCCGCCGGCATCCCGGCGACCGCGGGGATGCCGGGATCCGGATACGCGTCCGTGCCCTGCATGTGGAGCGACGGGATAAGGGCGCATCGACGTCTGAACAGTGACTGAAGGCCCTGCATCGAGCTCTCCCTCCCCGTGATGTTGGACGGCGGAAAGTAGAGTTTTCCTCCTACTTGTCATCGCCCAGAGTAGTCGCCGTGCAATGAAGCCCGTGCAATGAAGCGTGCAGCCGACATCCGTAGGTT
>NZ_CDWRCK010000389.1:0-2752 GCF_977927595.1 Frankia sp. CcWB3 | reverse complement strand
GAATGGCAGTTCCGGCTGGAACGCGACGGACGTCGCGCCGTCGATTTCCTCCCCGTGCAGCGGAGGGCTCTCTCGTGAGACCACAGCGGCGCCTTCTTCTGCTGCGGCACGCAAAGTCAGACTGGGCCGAGCGGTCGATCCACGACGCCGATCGACCGCTGTCGGGATCGGGCCGGCGGGGCTGCAAAATTATCTCGCGCTACCTCACGGACAACAGGCTCGCGCCCGACCTCATTCTGTGCTCCTCCGCGCTGCGGACCCGGCAGACCGTCGAGGGCCTCGCGGAGGCGCTCCCCCCGAACGTCCCAGTCCTGACCGAGGACCGGCTCTATCTGGCCGAGGCGCAGGACCTGCTGGACCGGTTGCGTGAGATCGACGACGGAGTGCCCAGCGTGATGCTCGTCGGGCACAATCCCGGTATCCACACGCTGGCCGTGGCCCTGCTGCCCCCCGCCGAGCGGTACCAGATCCCCACGTTCCCGACGGCGGCACTCGCTGTCCAAGATCTGACCGTTACGCGCTGGGCGGAGCTGGGTCAGGACTCGGCCCGGCTCGTCTCCTTCGTCACGCCGCAGGGCCTGCGGGAGGCCGCCAGACCCACGGGGGCCCCGAAACCTGGCCCACCGGCCTGACCGCCGGCCTGAGCTCGGCCGGCGGCCGAGCGCCGCGGCGCGGCAGCCCGATGAACTGGTAGGTGCCGCGCCAGGCCTCGTTGAACCAGATCGGCACGGCACTCAGTAGGCCTGCTCCATGATCTTGGAGACGAGGGCGAAGACGCCACCAAGGACCAACAGTGCGCCGGCCGCGATCCACAACGGCACCGAGGCGAGCGGGAGGGCGAACGTCCCGACGACGAAGCCTACAATGATCAGAAGTACCGCGGCCCACGAACCCGTGTTGGCCTTGTGGTGACCGGTCTCACTAGCCACGTCCACTCCCGTCCGTCCTCATCGGGGCCGCCCGGCGACCCGATGCACATCGTTTTCCGGTGCGAGACTACCCGCGATCGGCATGTCCGATCCCGGATGGCGATGTACCTTTACCCGATCTCGCCATTCTCTTCCCGCGCCGGGAGCCCGGTCACCCGAATCCGGCGACCCGCCGCAGGTCCACCAGCTGGTCGTCGAGCCAGCGCCGCACGTCGTGGGTGCGGACCTGTTCGGCGGCCGCGGCGAGCCGACGATGGCGCTCCTCCATCGGCATCGTCAGCGCGGTGTACAGGGCGTCGGCCATCTGCTGCACGTCGAAGGGGTGCAGGGTGACGGAGAACTCACCCAGTTCCTCGTGCGCCCCGGCCATCTCCGACAACGCCAGCACGCCGCCACGCCGGTTGACGACCGCGACCTCCTTCGCGACCAGGTTCATCCCGTCGGCGATCGCGTTGACGATCAGAACGTCACAGATGGAGTAGGCCGCCACGGCGAGCGGGAAGTCCTCGACCATCCGCAGGTCGATCGGCTGGCGCCCCTCCTTGGTATGCCGGGCGTTGATCTCCGCGACGACCGCGCCGATCAGGGCGATGTAGTCGGCGTACTCCGGCACGTCGGTGCGGCTGGGCTGCAGCAGCGCCAGAAAGCTGACCTTGCCCACCAGCTCCGGATGCTGATCGAGCAGGGTGCCGAAGGCCAGGAAGCCGCGCACGACGTTCTTGCTGGGGTCGGTGCGGTCCACCCGCAGGATGAGCTGACGGCCATCGTCGAGGAAGATGTAGCGCAGCATCGCCACATGCGCCGCCACCTCCTCGGAGGCCTGCGTAGCGTCCAGCGCCGCCGGGTCGACCGAGATCGGGTGGTACCGGGCGCGGACCACCCGGTCCGCCACCGTCACCGTCAGCTGCTCCAGGTCGGTCGGCAGGCCGAGCAGCTCCTGGGCGCACAGGACGAAGTTGCGAGCGTAGCGCCGGGTATGGAAACCGACCACATCGCTACCGAGCAGCCCGCGCAGCAGCCGCTCCCGGATGTCGGCGGGCAGGACGCGCCACTCGTCCGGCCCCGGCCAGGGAATGTGGATGAAATGCGTGAGCACCACATCCGGGCACTGCTCCCGCACCCAGTCGGCCACGAGGTAGAAGTGGTAGTCCTGCAGCAGGACGAGCGCCTTGCCACCCCGCGCGCGCGCCTCGTCAACCACCGCGTCGGCGTAGGCCCGGTTGACCGCAGCGTAGCCGTTCTCGAAGGCGTCGTGCTCGGCCCGGCTGAACACCGGTGACAGCGACCGGCCGTAGAGGCCGTGCTGGATGAACCACAGGATCGGGTTGGACCACACGCTGTAGAAGTCGGCGTAGGCGGTCGGATCGGTAACGACGAGCCGGACCCGGATGGCGGGGCCGTCCGGCTCGCCCTCCGCGAGCCGGGGCGAGGGAGAGGTCTGGACGAGGATGGAGCTCCCGGCGCTCTCCCCGGCGACGGCGACGTCCTCCTCGCTGGCTGCGCCGCACACCCACACCGCGTCGTCGAGATGCTCGGCGAGTCCGGACAGGGCCGAGACGAGGCCTCCCGCCCCCCGGGTGACGGTACGACCGGTGGCGTCCCGGTCGAACCTGACCGGACCGCGATTGGACAGCAGCACGAGCGGCAGGTCGAGCGACAGGTCGAGCGGGTTGAAGTCCGACACGGCGGATGCGGCCTCCTGGTCACGGGCGGTGCTCGGCGTCCGGCACCGCTGAGCCCGAGCGCCCGAGCGCACGGGAACAATCCGGACTGTAGTAAGCCCGGCTTTCGGATGCATCGCGTTGCAACGCGGCTAGGGCCTG
>NZ_CDWRCK010000388.1:0-2779 GCF_977927595.1 Frankia sp. CcWB3 | reverse complement strand
GGTTAACTTCGAAGACCCGGCATGGGGCGCCGTGCGGGGTTTCCGTCACCTCGCCTTCGGCGTTTGGGACTACGGGAGGCGATGCTGTGGACATGCAGGATGCCCAGCCGGGTCAGCCCGGCACCGGGGACGTCGGCGGCGACCCGTCCGGGGGCGGCCACGACTCTTCCCCGGGCGGCCACGGCGGTTCCGGGTCCGGGCGCGTCGGTCCGCGGCCGGCTGCCCGCATGCTCGCGGTGGTCGCGGTCGCCGCGGCGCTCGCGGCGCTTGTGTTCGCCCTCGCGGACCCCTCCCCCTCCCGGCACATGCGTGGCCTCCTGATCACGGTGAACCTCGTCTGCCTCGCCGGGGTGTTCACGGCGTGGCTTCGCGTGGTTCTCGTGGTCGGGGCCGCCAGGGCCCCCGGAGGAATCGAGTAAGCTCGGCTGGACATACCGTGCGCCGGCGTACGTGTGTCCATCCGCTGGTCCAGGCCGACCACTCGTCATGATTGGTCGGTGCGCCTCCGGGTGGCCCTCGTGCACTGATGATCGTCCGGATGTGCTGACGGGCGGTCCCCTCTCGGATCCATCGCGTCGAGCACGTTCGAGACGGCACAGGTTCCGGTCGCGGTCCCTCCTGCCGCGGAAGATCCGTGGCCGCCAGAGTCCACAGGAGGTGGGTTCAGTCTTGGCACGTCATTATGAGCTCATGGTGATCCTCGATGCTGACCTCGAGGAACGCACCGTCGCGCCCTCCCTCGACCAGTACCTCGGTGTCGTCCGTCAGGGCGGCGGCGTGGTGGAGAAGGTCGATGTCTGGGGCCGGCGCCGGCTCACCTACGAGATCGCCAAGAGTTACGAAGGCATCTACGCCGTCATCGACCTGCATGCGGAGCCCGACGTCGTCGCCGAGCTCGACCGTCAGCTCGTCCTCAACGAGTCGGTCATCCGCACCAAGGTCATTCGGCTTCCAGAGCCGAAGAAGCCACGTCAGAGCCGCCGGGCGGCGGCGTGATCCGGTCCGCGGCGACGGCAGTCCCCGTGCCGTCGTGGGCCGCCGATCTCCGGGAGAGTGCCCATGGCTGGTGAAACCGTCATCACTGTCGTCGGCAACCTAGCCAACGACCCCGAACTGAGGTTCACCCCGAACGGTGCCGCGGTCGCCAGCTTCACCGTCGCCTCCACGCCGCGCACCCTCGACCGCCAGACCAACGAGTGGAAGGACGGCGAGGCGCTGTTCCTGCGCTGCTCCATCTGGCGCCAGGCGGCGGAGCACGTCGCCGAGTCGCTGCAGAAGGGCGCTCGGGTCATCGTCACCGGCCGCCTCAAGCAGCGGTCGTTCGAGACCCGCGAGGGTGAGAAGCGCACCGTGATCGAGCTCGATGTCGACGAGATCGGCCCGAGCCTGCGCTACGCCACCGCCAAGGTCGTCAAGGCCGCGCGCGGCGGTGGTGGCAGCAGTTACGGGGGCGGTGGCGGAGGCGGCTACGGCGCGCCCGCCGGCGCCCCCGCCGGTGTTCCCGCGGGCGCTCCGGCCGGCAGCTACGGCGGCGGTAGTGGTGGTGGAGCACCCATCGATGACCCCTGGTCGCAACCGGCCGGCGGCTACTCCGACGAGCCACCGTTTTGAGCGGCCGGTCGTCGTCCTCGCGAACGACACAACGAGGTAGCAGCACACCCATGGCCAAGGCGGCCGTGCGCAAGCCCAAGAAGAAGGTTTGCGTTTTCTGCAAGGACAAGGTCGACTACATCGATTTCAAGGACACTTCGCTGCTGCGCAAGTACATCTCCGACCGGGGCAAGATCCGGGCCCGTCGGGTGAGCGGTAACTGCAGCCAGCACCAGCGCGACGTGGCGACGGCGGTGAAGAACAGCCGCGAGATGGCGCTGCTGCCCTACACCGCCTCGGCCCGGTAGGGGGTGGCGATGAAGCTCATCCTGACCCAGGAGGTCCCCGGTCTCGGCAGCCCGGGTGACATCGTGGAGGTCGCGAACGGGTACGGGCGCAACTACCTCGTGCCCCGCCGGTACGCGATCCTCGCGACCAAGGGCGCGGAGCGTCAGGTCGAGCAGATCAAGCGGGCCCGGTCGGCCCGCGCGGTCCGCGATCTCGGGCACGCTCAGGAGATCGCCGGTCAGCTCGGTGGCCTCAAGGTCGAGCTGACCAGCCGGGCGGGCAAGGAAGGCCGCCTGTTCGGTTCCGTAACGGCGGCCGACGTGGTGGAGGCGGTGACCGCCGCGGGTGGCCCCGAGCTCGACCGGCGCCGCGTCGAGCTCACCACGCCGATCAAGTCCCTGGGCGCCTACACCGTCGCCGTGCATCTGCACCCCGAGGTGACCGCGACCGTGAAGCTCCAGGTCACGCAGGCCTGACCAGGGCCGGGCGGGCCTGATCGCGGCCGGATGGGCCCGAGGCCGGGCGGTTCTGACGGCGGCGTCCGCCGTTTCTCCCGCTGTACCGCCGCGCTCGTTGTACCGGCTCCCCTGGCCGACCGTCTCAGGCGGCCGGCCAGGGGAGTTCGTTGTGCGTGGGGCAAGGGGCGACGAGCAGATCCGAAACTTTTTCTTATCCACAGGGCACTCGCGATGCGGGCGCCTGCCAGCTGGGTTTCGTCGAGGCTGTGGTCTCGGGTGTCCACAGGTTTCCGGTTTCCGTCCCGATGTCCTCCCCAGGTTCCGGCCGGTTGCCCACAGCTTTTCCACAAGGGCCTGTGGATAACTTTTTGCTGGGGGTGCCCGCCGGTCCGTAAGGTCGGACCCTCCAGACTGAGGAAGGTACTTCTAGCTCTGTCTTCCGC
>NZ_CDWRCK010000387.1:0-2781 GCF_977927595.1 Frankia sp. CcWB3 | reverse complement strand
ACCCCAACCACCCCGCCCGGCGCGGCCCACAGCCATGCCCGTGAACCGTCACCTACAGCAAGATCACTAAAGCAGGTGAATGTTTACCACGTTCCGCGCTGTACGAGGTTTTCCCGCCGGTCCCGACGACCCGGGCACCCGGTCCACCCCGCGGGCCGGGCGAGGCGGGGCATGCGTCCACCGGGGGGCAGCCGGCTGCGAGACTGGCTGGCGTGCAGACCCTCACATCCTCGTCCGGCCCGCCCGCCCCGCGTGACGAGCACCCCGGAGAGAACGCCACCACGGAGGCCCGAGGATCCGGCGTGACCCCGCGGGACGGCGTGGATCCGAGGGACGGCTCAGGTCCGCGGGAGCGGGCGGGGAGACGTGACATCACGGGAACCGCAGGACCACAATACGTAACGGCAGGACCAGTCAAGGACGCTGACACGATCACCGTCGCCACCCCGATCGTGCGCGTGGACGAGGCGGTCGATCTACTTTCCCGCACGATCGACGTCCTTGTCGTCGGGGGCGGCCCGGCCGGCAGCGCGGCGGCTCTGGGCGCCCTGCGAGAACGCCCGGACGCACACGTCGTCATCGTCGACGCCGCTGAGTTCCCCCGGGACAAGACCTGCGGTGACGGCATCGCCCCGCACGGCCTGGACGTCCTGCGTGATCTCGGCGTGACCGATGCGGTCGCCGGGTACCGGCCGGTGGACCGCATGCGCCTGCGCACCCCAGGGGGCGCCGAGGTGGCCACTCCCTCGGCCCGAGCCAACTACGTGGTACCCAGGGAGGTCTTCGACGCCCGTCTCGTGGCCGCGGCCCAGGCACGTGGGGCTCAGCTGATCCAGCGGCGCGTGCGGTCCCTGGAACTTACCGACCGGCCGCGCCTGGACGGTCGGGGACGGGAGCCGGTCGTCGTGGTCAACGGCACGCTCACGGCGCGGGTCGTCATCGGCGCGGACGGCGCGAACTCCGCGGTACGCCGCGGGCTCGGGCTGCCGGGTAACCCCCCCGAGGCGATGGCGATCGCCGTGCGGGCCTACACCGACGTCGCCTTCGACGACGGCCCCCCCGAACAGTTCATCCACATGACCGACGAGGGTTGGCCGGCCTACGCCTGGTCGTTCCCGATCGGCGACGGCCGTGCGAACATCGGCTACGGGATGCTGCGGTCCCGGCTGGCCGGCGGGACGGACGGAACGAGCGCCAAGACCGTCCTGCGCCGCACGCTCGCCCGCATGCTGCCCGAGACACCGGCGCATCCGGCCACGCTGCGGGCCCATCATCTGCCGCTGTCGACCCATCGCCCCCGGCAGCCGAACGGTTCCGTGCTGCTCGCCGGGGACGCGGCCTCCCTGATCAACCCCCTGACCGGGGAGGGCATTTACTACGCGGTGCTGTCGGGGTCGCTGGCCGGGCATGCCGCCGTCCGCGCGGCGCACCCGGCCAGCGCGGGCCGGGTCTACCGACGCGCTCTCGACGCGGAGCTGGGACGGCATCTGCGGCACACGGCCCTGCTGGCCGGTCTCGCCGGGCGGCGCCGCACGCTGATGGACGCGGCGGTGCGGGCCGCCCGCACTCGTACCGAGCTGTACGACACGCTCGTCGAGATCGGACTGGGCCGCGGCACGATCCCGGCGAGTTCCCTGACCCGTCTGGCGATGCGGCGCACCATGACCGGCCTGCGCTAACCCGCCACGGGCCGCCCTGACCCGCCACGGCCTGCGCTAACCCGTCACGGGCCGATATAGGGAACGGCGAATGTGAGGATTATCACAGATACTCCAAACAGAAGGAGAATACCCACATCGAAGGCCCGCCCCCGCACCGCCAGCAGGCCGATCCGCCGTGCCGGCAGCACCAAACGGGCCAGAGCGGCCATCACCAGGACCACGCCGACGACCACCATTCCTCGGCGCCATCTGTCCTGGAAGACCAGCACCAGCCCGACGGTGACCCCGGCGAGCACCAACGCGAAGGTGGCCTCCCGCCGTAGCCAGCCGCCGATCCCGCCCCCGTCGCCACGCCCGGCAGTCCCGGCCCCGGCGGGTGCGCCGGGCGTGACGAATGGTGGCGGGGAGGCAGCTGGGACCGGTGTTCTCCGGGATCCGGAGATGGTCCCTGCCACTGGTGGCCCAGGCTCCGCACCGACCGCCGACTTCCGGTGCTCCTCGGGGCCGACCAGCGGGGAGGACACCGGACGCCACGGGTCGTGCGATGGGATGCCGTCGCCCTCGACCCGCTCCGGTGGGGACGATCCGGGCTGACCCGGGGCGGCCAGCGGGGCCGGTGCCGGCGGAACGGGACGGTCGAACCGACGCAACCCGCGATACTCGGCGGGAAGGCGCTCGTCACGATCCTCGATCGGACGGAAGACCTCGACGCGGGTGGTGCCCGGCCACGACGGACGCCGCCGGTCCGCTTCCGCCCCAGCGCGGCGCAGCGGCAGCTCTGCCCGCTCCGCCCGGGGATCGGGCGCCTCATGTCCGCCGGAATATCCGTCGGATCGGTACCGCCCCCCCGGCCCGGGGCGGCCTGGATCACCCCCGGGTCGAGCCGGGCCGGAGCCGCGCACCGCGTCGGTCACCCTCACCTCCGGCAGCGGTTGGGATCTCCTGCTGGACAGTGGCCCCGTACGGGACATGGTGGCGTCCCCGCCATCATCGGCGACGGCTTCCACCCGAGTGCAGGATGCATCGAACACCAATCCAACCAGGACATCGGTCCTTACCAACACACGGTAGGCCGCCTGCGGCATCCGGCGCCCACGGACGCACGAGAGCACGGCGGGGC
>NZ_CDWRCK010000386.1:2157-3242 GCF_977927595.1 Frankia sp. CcWB3 | reverse complement strand
GAGCCCAGAACGGGCGGGACTACATCGGCGTAGAGCTGAACCCGGATTATGTGCAGCTGGCCGAAAAGCGGATCAGGGAGGTCTGCGGGCAGCCAGGAGAACTGGCCGCCTGCCCGGTCTAACTGCCGGGGAGTCCTCCCCGGTGTCGTGCGGCCGAAGTCCTCATCCATAAGGGATGAGCGGCCGCACCCGCACTGAGGAGTCGAAATGAAATGACTTGCGCGTTTCGAACCCTCCACAGGCCTGTGACCTGCGATGATGCTCTCGATCACGTATTTGTTACTTCATTACGTCCCCTGAGGAGGTTTCCGTGACGGAACCGAAAGACCGGCCCGGGGGTCACAAGACCCTGGCGGTGAAATTGCCGAACGCCCTGCACGCCCAGCTTGAGCTGATCGTGCGGGTGGACGGTTCCACCATGGGAGCGGCGCTGTTGGCCGCCGCCGAGTTTTACGTGGAGGCCAAGCGATCCGCGCCGGACTTCGCGGAGAAGGCTCAGGCGGTGATCGCCGAAGCCGAAGCCCAGGCCGCGGCGGCCCGCCAGGCGGTGGAGGCGCTACTGCTTCCGGGGACGCCCGGCGGGCCGGAAAAGCCCGGATCTCGGAGCAAGTGAGGTAGCCGAAAGGGCTACGTCGCGCGGGCGGGCCGGGGGAGGTGCGCATTCGCGTACTTCCCCCGGCTCTCAACACCTTGTTTTTGGCTGTGCAAAGCTGAAAAATGGGCGTCCTAACCTGTGTCAATTCCTGGAAGAATAACGGGGATTTCGGGCGGGAATTGACATAGGATGGGGCCGGAAAAACGGCCATTTCCTTCACTGGGAAGAATGACCCTCAAGGAAAGGAGTATTTATGGAAGAGGTGCATGAGAATGAAGTACGAGTTGATCGCCCGAGCGCGGTAATCTACCTGCGCACCGCCTCCGAGGGGGCGGGCGGCAAAGAATCCCTTGAGCTATAGCGCCAGGCCTGCGAGCAAGCGGCGCGGGAGCTGGGAATGACCGTAGTGTGGGTTTACGCGGACCAAGGCTCCCGCGCTTTCCGGGACCGTCCGGGCCTGCGTTCTATGCTGAGTCTTGTAGCTAAGGAG
>NZ_CDWRCK010000386.1:0-1707 GCF_977927595.1 Frankia sp. CcWB3 | reverse complement strand
TAAGAGCACCGATATCGGCTACATCATCGTGGCATCGGTGCGCGTGCTGGGAGCCAACGCCATCCGAAACGGTGGCCTATATACGCTGACGCATCATCGGGGCGTGCAGGTAATTATGGCCGAGAAGGTTACGGCTGGGGCCGGTGAGGCCGAGGGGGCGGCCGACGATCAGGCGGTATCGCCTGCGGAACGTTTCGAGGCGCAAGTGCAACATGCGGTGGCGGAACTGTACCGGAACCGGAGGACGGGATGATGGCTAAGGTAGCGGGAGTAGTCGCGCCATCCCTGGCTCCCGCCGGATTGCTGGTTGGTACTGGGCGGAGCAAGCGGGCTGTGATCTGCTTGCGGGTATCGACCCTCAAGCAGGTTGGCCGCGACGATGACCCGGACGGCTACTCTTTGCCTGCCCAGCGGGAGGCCTGCGAACGCAAAGCCGCCAGCCTTGACGCTGAGGTAGTGGCAGTATTCGTCGACCGGGGCGAGTCCGCCAAGACTGCCGACCGCAAAGAATTTCAAAAGATGATAGCCTTCGTTAAACAGCAGGGCGACATCGACTATGTCATCTTGGACAAGGTAGACCGCTTCGCCCGTAACCGGCGGGATGACGCCAACATCATGTTCGAGCTGAAGTCTGTAGGCGCCACGCTGGTAAGCGTCAAAGAAAATATTGACGAGACGCCCGGCGGGCAGCTGCTCCACGCGATTATGGCTGGGATCGTGGAGTTCTACTCCCGCAACCTGGCGACCGAAGCCCTGAAGGGGATAACCCAGAAGGCGAAAGTTGGTGGGACACCAGGGCGGGCGCCGGTTGGCTATCTCAACACCCGGCAGCGCATCGAAGGCCGGGAGGTGACTATTGTCATTATCGACCCAGAGCGCGCGCCGCATGTCCGGTGGGCCTTTGAGATGTACGCCACCGGAGAGTGGACACTGCGGCAACTCACCGACGCCCTGGCTGAACGGGGTCTCATGGCGCTGCCGCACGGGAAGAAGCTGCCGGGGCCGCTCGCCATCTCCCATGTATCGCGGGTGCTGAATAACCGCTACTACATCGGCAAGGTAACTTTCAAGGGTATTGAGTACGAGGGCCGCCATGAGCCGCTGATCTCCGAAGCCCTGTTCATACGGGTACAGGAGATGCTCGCCCTGCACAACGTCGCCGGTGAAAAGCCGCGGGTACACACCCACTATCTCAAGAGCGCGGTGTACTGCGGTGCCTGCGGTGAGCGGCTTTCCCTGATGAATGCAAAGGGCCAGTACCTCTATTTCTACTGCCTTGGGCGCCAGAACCACCGTACCGATTGCGCTGCCCCCTACATGCTGGCGGACGCGGTGGAAGAGGCCGTTGAACGGTACTGGAAGACGGTGCGGATTTCGGAAGAAGTACAGGATGCAATCCGGGAAGGCGTGCGGGCGGAGATCCAGCACCAGCAGGCCCAGGCCGCGCCGGAGGTTGCCCGGGCCAAGCGGCGGGTCGGGGAGCTGGCCGACGAGCGGCGGCGGCTGGCCCGTGGAGTGGTGACCGGCTCTGTTCCGGAGGACCTGGCCCAGGAGGAGCAAGCCCGGGTCGCCACGGAGCTACGGCAGGCCGAAAGCACGCTGCGCACCGCCGCCACGATGTATGACGACATCGAGGAGACCTTGCGTCTAACCCTGGAACTGGTGGGCCGGGCTAGCGAGGTCTACTAGGGCCTGTTTGGGAAGTTC
>NZ_CDWRCK010000385.1:0-2796 GCF_977927595.1 Frankia sp. CcWB3 | reverse complement strand
CGCGAGACCATCAGGCTGATACCGATGATTCTGGCCGAGGCGGGATTCCATATTGTCCGTCGCCGCAGCTGACCGGCTGACCGGCTGACCGGCTGCAGCCACCCTCGCCCAGCGGAGTCACTATCCGCCCGCACCCGCCGCACTCACCCAACCCCCACTCCGCACACCGGTCAGCAAAACCGAAAACACGTATACGAGGAAGCCGGGATGATCGGATTGATCTCACCACAGCAGTCCCGCCCGGCCGCGGGAGCGCGTGACGCGTCGCTCCCACGGCAGACCCACCCGTGTCCAGTACCGCAAGGCAGGTACGTCCAACTCACCTACCCGGCCACCCCTGGACCGGCAGTCGGAAGGAACCAGCTCGGTGCTGACCGACGACGTCGCGGTGGCCGTCCTTGACTCCCTCCCCTCGTCGGTCGCCGTGCTCGGCCCGGAGGGAACGGTGACCCGCCTCAACGAGGCATGGCGCCGCAATGCCGCCACCGGGGTGGCCCTGCTCCCCGTCCGGCCGGGCATCAGCTGGTTGGCGGCATGCGACAACGCGGCCAACTCAGCGGCTCGATCAGCGGCTCGGCCGGCGGAACGAGCCACAGCCCGACCCGCGACCCTGTTGGCCGCCGCGGCGCTCGCCGATCCGGCTGCCCCGGTGCGGGCACTGGCGATCCTGTCCCGGCAGATGATCGACCGACGACGCAAGCAGGCCCGGATCGAAATCCCGAAACCGACGCCACATGGTTATCGTTGGCTCGACGTACGCCTGCGCCCGCTGATCCGTGGTGACGGTCTGATCGTCGTCGTCGACGACGTCACCGAGCGACACCAGCGGGAGGAGGAGCTGCGGCATCACGCGTCGACAGATGCGACAACCGGGCTGGTGAACCGCACGGGGCTGCGCGCGCTTCTCGCTGTCCGACTGGCCGCGGGCCCGCCGGACACTGTGACCACCGTGGCGCCCGGAACAACCCCCGGACACGCCCTGCCAGCCGCCGCCGGCACGGCCATCACAACAGGCACGGCCAAAACCGGGCACAACCGCGGAACGGCCGTTCTCTTCCTTGACCTGGATGCATTTCGTCGAGTCAATTTCTCCTTCGGCTATCCGACGGGCGATGCCGTTCTGGATGCCGCCGCCCGCCGCTTTTCGAAGGTACTCCACCCCGGCGACATTCTCGGGCGCTGGGGCGGGGACGAGTTCGTCATCGTCACCGGACCCGTTACCGCAGCCGAGGCCGCAACCCTGGCCGAGCGGCTCATCTCCTCCCTGGACGAACCGCTGGACGTGCACGGTCATCGGATCAGCATGTCAGTGAGCGTCGGAGTGGCCCTGTCGGCCGGGCCGTCTCCGACCGGCCAGGCGCGCTCACCCGAACCTGCGGTCGGTTTCCCGATCCCGGCCGACGCTGCCGAGGTGAGTGACGCCATGGTGGAGCTGGCGGGTGCGGAGGTGATGCGCACCCGGGCGATGGCACGCACGGCCGGGCGGGAGCATCATCCTTGCGACTCGCCATGAATCGTCATGGTGGTTTCTGCGCCACCACATATTTCGACCACAACACCAAGTAGAAGAACTCCCCGTCGGCCCGTCCCGCTCCCCGCTTTTCCACGCCGTATCTTCCATACATGCGCTTCACCCTCACCGTCCTCGATGCCACCCGGAATTCCAGCACGGACGTACTACTGACCGCCGCCCCGGAAACCCCGCTCCGTGCGGTGGCCGGGGCGATGGCCGCCGCTGTCCGCCCGCATCGGCGTACTCCCACACTGGCGCGGGCCGGGCCCTCGATCAACGTCTCCGGTACCGTCCGTCCACTCGACCCGGAGACGACCCGGCCTCCTCGCCGCTGCGGGAGGGTGCGGTGGTGAGCCTTGATGTCGCGGTGTCCCGGCGGGTCCGCGGGACGGGTCTGGTCGACCTGATGATCATCGGTGGGCCCGGGGCGGGCGACATTCATCACCTGCCGGCGGGTGAGTTCACCGTCGGCTCGGGACCCGGCTGCACTGTCACGCTGGGGGGTCACAGCAGCGACGAGCCCGCGCTGACCATCCGGGTCGAGGTCGGCGGTCGGTGCACCGTCACAGCCGGTCCGGGCGCGGCCGTCGTCGGCGACCACCTATCGTCGCCTGCCAGCACCATCCTGGCCGCGGTGCGGATCGCCCCGGTGACGTTGCTGCTCGTGCGGCCCGCACCGCTCACGGTGCTGACCCGCCCGTCCGTCTCCGCTCCTGGCATGCTCGACGTCAACCGTCCGCCTCGCCTGCATCCGCTGGAGCGGGAGTCCGTCTTCGCCCTGCCGGCCGCACCCGCCGAACCCCGCCGTGTCCCGGTCCCGGTCCTCACGACGGTGCTGCCGCTCGTCGCCGCCCTGGGCATGGCTGCCCTGCTGCGGACAGTCTACGTTCTGCTCTTCGCGGTGCTGGCGCCGGTGAGCCTGGTCGCCTCCGTGGTGAGCGGCCGACGGCGGGAGGGTCGGGAGTTCCGTGCAGCCATGGCCCGCTACCGGCAGGAGCGGGACGACGTCGAGGCCACTGCTCGTGCCGCGCTCGCGGCGGAATGCACCGAGCGTCATCGCAACCACCCCGATCCGGCAAGCCTGCTCGCCACCGCTCAGGGACCGACTGCGACGCTGTGGGAGCGGCGTCGCCATGACCCCGATCACCTGCACCTGAGGTTCGGCACGGCCGACCTGCCAAGCAGGGTCCGGACCACGGACCCCTCCCCTGTAGCCGTCACGCCCCGGCAGCCCCCGGCCTGGGTCGCTCCCGATGTCCCCGCCGTCATCGCGCTAGGGCCTG
>NZ_CDWRCK010000384.1:0-2797 GCF_977927595.1 Frankia sp. CcWB3 | reverse complement strand
TACGGCAGCCAAACCCCAAGGTCAAGGAGGTCACACCAAGCCGATCATCGCAGCACGACACCAATCGACGATCATGAGAGGGCCAGTTCGATCACAAGATCAGCGACAGATCCAGATCCGGAGAACCAGCCCCCTGATCAGCGACCGCCCTCGGCGGGCCGCAGCGCCCACCGGCCGCCGGCGAGCGCCTGCCGCAGCCGGTCCTCCTCCACCCGCCAGTAACCGTGTTCCCGGCCGTCGAGCAGGATGACCGGCACCCGGTCGCCGTAGGCGTCGGCAAGCTGGGGATCGGCGTTGACATTGGCCTCCCGCCACCTGACCTGCTCCTGCTCGGCGACCCGGACGACCGCCGCCCGCGCGGTATCGCACAGATGACATCCCGTCCGGGTGAGCAGTGTGATACGCACACCGTCGTGGCCGGAATCCGCCCGTTCCAACCCGTCGTCCATTCCACGATGGTAGGCGCGATCCCGGTCGCTGCCGAGTGGCTTCCCGAACCGCTCGAGCGGGACCGAGGTCCGTTCAGGGGCCCGACCCCGACGTGCGGTCCGGTCCGGGCCTCGCCGGGAGACGCCCCCTGCCTGCACCCGGACGATCTCCGACTGTCCGCGGTCCCTCCTCCGGCTACACTCAGCTACTAACGGAACCATGTGCGCCGGGCCTCCCGGCCCGCCTTGCCGCGACCGCACCCTCCGGAGCCCGGGCTGTGACCGAATGCACGCTCGCCGACCTCGCCGCCGACCTCGCCGCCGACCTCGCCGCCCCGCGCCGCGGCCTGGATGCAGCGCGGGGACCGTCGGTCCCGCTCCTCCCGCTCCTCAGGAGGGACGGGATCCGCGCCCTCCTACCCCGGTTGTCCGGGACCGGACGGCCAACCGCCCCCACGGCGTCGGGATCCACGGTGCCGGCCGGGACGAGCCGCGCGGCGGGGACGGACCCGGCTGCGGCCACGACGACGGTGGCGGCCTGGCCCGTGGGATCCGCCCGGCATCCCGGCCCCCTCCACCGGCAGGATGCGATGTCCCCGGTGGGCGCCCGGGAGGACCGCGAGCGGGTCGGGGACCCTCCGAGCGAGCCGGCCGACGACGACCGGACGGCGCTCGTCGCCCGGGCCCGGCGAGGTGACGTCGACGCCTTCGGGCTGCTCTACGACCGGTACGCCGACCTCGTGTTCCGATACGCGCTGTACCGGCTGGGCGGGGATCCGGTGGCCGCCGAGGACATCGTCAGCGAGACCTTCCTGCGTGCCTTCCGCTCAATCGGCACGTTCCGGTGGCAGGGGCGGGACATCGGTGCCTGGTTCATCACCATCGCTCGCAACCTGCTGGTCGATCAGGCCCGCTCGGCGCGGTGCCGGTTCGAGATCCCGACGGCGGACATCCTCGCCGCGGCCGAGCACCGGGCCACGGCGCTGACGGTACCGAGCCCCGAAGAGTCGATCCTGGCCGTGCTGACCCGCCGCGAGCTGCTCGACGCCGTCCGCGAGCTGCGCCCGGACCAGCAGGAGTGCGTCGCGCTCCGGTTCCTCGAAGGGCTGTCGGTCCGCGAGACCGCGCTGGCCATGGGCCGTAATGAGGGGGCGGTCAAATCCTTGCAGTTCAGAGCGATTCGGACACTTGCTCGCGCCCTTCCCGCAACAGACACGGCCTGGCCTCCGGGCCCCTCGCCGTGAGCGATATCCTAGATCACGTCGCAACCGCGGCCCGGTCGTTGTTCCATCGGCACTTTCGCGCAGTCACGTTCGAGCGGCGGCCGCCGCGAAGTCGTACCGCACCGTACTCTGACGGCGTGCCGGCGAACCATGGCGTGGATCGCGGCGCGCGGAGGTGGCGACAAGGGGTGGGCGGCGGCCCCGGTCACTTCCCGAGCCGAGCCCTTGCTCCGCCCCGGACAACATGGAGTTGACGATGAGGGTGCGACGACGCAGGGACCTGGCCACGACGAGGCAGGCCGCCGAGGCCGCCGCGATCGCCGCCTTGAAGGTCGCGGCCGAGGAGGTTCCGCGGGCCCCGCTGGACGAGTCGGCGGCCGCGTTCTTCGACGTGGACAACACCATGATGGCGGGCGCCTCGATCTTCTACTTCGCCCGCGGCCTGGCCGCCCGGGACTTCTTCAACTCGCGTGACCTGATCCGGTTCGGCTGGCAGCACATCACCTACCGGCTGCGTGGGCTCGAGGACCCGAACGGCATCCGGGACGCTCGGGAGACCGCGCTCGCCTTCGTCGCCGGGCGCACGGTGGCCGAGATCGTCCGTTACGGCGAGGAGATCTACGACGAGCGGATGGCCGAGCAGATCTACTCGGGCACGCACGCGCTCGCCCAGCAGCACCTTGACGCGGGCCAGCGAGTGTGGCTGGTCACGGCCACCCCGGTCGAGCTCGCCTCGGTCATCGCCCGGCGACTGAACCTCACCGGCGCCCTCGGCACGGTCAGCGAGGTCTCCGCCGAGGGCACCTACACCGGCCACCTGGTCGGCGGTCTGCTGCACGGCCAGGCGAAGGCCGAGGCCGTGCAGGCGCTCGCCGAGCGGGAGGGTCTGGACCTGTCCCGGTGCTGGGCCTACTCGGACTCGATCAACGATCTGCCCATGCTCTCCCTGGTGGGCCACCCGGTCGCGATCAACCCGGATCCGGACCTGAAGACCGTGGCCCGGGAACGCGAATGGCCGATCAAGGACTTTCGCACGGCCCGCAAGGCAGCCAAGATCGGCATTCCGACGGCAGCCGGGGTGGGCGCGCTCGCCGGCGGGGTCGCCGCCGGCATGGCGTTGCGGCGCCGGGCCGCGGGCGCCTAGAC
>NZ_CDWRCK010000383.1:1570-3282 GCF_977927595.1 Frankia sp. CcWB3 | reverse complement strand
CCGCCGACCGGATGACCGTCCTCGGACACGACCCGATAGGCCACCGTGTAGCGACCGTCGCGGAGAGCGGTGAGGTCCTGGTGGACGCTGCCGCCCTCGACGCGGGTGGCACCGGCGGTCACGCTGGCGCCGTCGGCCGCTGTGACGGCGACGTTCGTGTAGCGCGGGGACACTGGCTCGTTGAACATCAGGATGATCTCATGTGGCGGGGCGGTGAGAGTGCTGTCCGCCACCGGGGTGCTGGTGACCAGGCGTGAATGCGCCGATGCGGGGGTGGCCAGTCCGAGCAGGACCGCCGGGACGAGCGCCGCGACGAGGCCAAGCGCCACAACCAGGCTGATCGCCGCGGCGAGGCCGGTTGGCCCCGTGCCGCCCGTACCACCGGTGGCGCGGGCGGCACCGGTGGGGTTGGCGAACCGGGTGCCGCTCCTACTCGGGACTGCCGTACGCCGTCTCGCGGACAGCCTCGCCTGTAGTCGCACCCAGCAGATTCTACGCGCCGTAGAAACGTGACCACCGCGTCCGATCCAAGATAATCAACAATGTTGACATCCTCCCGGCGCGTAGGTTCCGCTCGCTGTTCCCGCTGCTGTTGCTGCTGACGACCGGCCTCGGCTCATCGGCCGAGGCCGATGGCGGGCCGGCGGTCAGCTGCCGCCGTCGTGGTCCACCGGAGCCGGCCGTGGATGATCGGGAAGGACGATCGGCGCGACGAGCACGGTGTCATGGCCGTCCGTGGTGGCCACGAGCGCGGGCCAGAGGCCGTCGTTGACGCAGTTCTTCGCGAATTCGCTGGCCCGGGTCGGGGGAGAGGCCAGGGACACGAATCGGCCCTCGGTCGTCGCGAGGAGCAGGTGCGCGCCGATCAGGGAGTGCCGCATCGCCTGTTCCCGGTGCCGTCGGCGGCGCGCCTCGAGGGAGACGTGATCCATCGCTTCCTCGGCCGGAAGATGCCAGCCCGAGGTGTTCACCAGTTCCGCCCGGAGCCGGACCAGGCGATGTGCTCCGGTTCCCCCGGCCTGGTGTGCCCAGGTCTGCAGTCCGGCGCTCAACCGCAGCTCTCCCTGCACGGCCCAGCTGTCCCAGGTGATGCGGGTCGGTTCCGCCTCGCCGTGGCCGCTCACGGTTTCCACCCGCCGACCGGCGGGGGCGCTGAACCGGATGGTGTGGGGTGGTCCGAGTCCCGCCGAGACGCCACCGCTCGCCGGACCGGCCAGCTCCCATGGATTCGGCCGTGGCGCGCTCAGGCGGGGCAGCCAGTTCCGCCGCGGCCCCGCGGCGGTCGGTACCGCGCTGCCGGGAGGCGCCGCCAACAGGTCCGTGACCGTCACCACATCGTCGACCTGGCGCGGGATGAACTCGTCCCAGCCGCGGGGCTCGGCATCTCCCGCGGGCCAGCCGCCCGGTGGAAACCGGCCCCCATCCCCGGGGCCACGATCCACGGAACGGGCCGTCAGCTGCAGGTAGCGCACCCGGACCCGGAGCACGGTGTCGGGGCCGCATTCCAGGAGACACTCCGAGTGGGCATGCGAACGCTCCCCCGGGTGGGCGAGGGCATAGGACGACGGGGTCAGCACCCCGATCCGCCGGTCTGAGCCGCAGGTGGTGGCGCGGTCGGGACGGGTGGACTCGCCGCGGTAGATCTCAGCGTCCGCGATCGCCGCGGTCTGGTCGAACGGCGAACAAACCGTCATTGCATCTCCCTGCCCTGG
>NZ_CDWRCK010000383.1:0-1103 GCF_977927595.1 Frankia sp. CcWB3 | reverse complement strand
TCGGAGGGGTGGCGCCGGGCATCCCCCGACTCGGCGTGCCTGGTGCCGACCTGTGCGTTCTCGCCGTCCATCGTCGTAACCACCCTCGGGAAGGCTGGCTTTGCCGCAACCGTACGACCCTGGGCCTGATCACACCACACGGCTAGGACGACTACACGACGTATCGATGCCGGTGTCCGAAACATCAACCTGCCGGGACGTCTCCCCCCGGGCTCCATCCCCGGACGGGCGGGGAGCGGACGGGCGGGGAGCGGTGGCGCGGAACGGGCATCCGGGGCACGGCCGGATCGGGCAGCATAGACGGTGTGAGGGACGGTGCGCGACAGCAGGTGACGGGTGGCGGGGGCGAGGCATTCGACCGGCTCTGCTCGCTGGCCGCGGCCGGCGGGGTCGTGGTGGTGACCGGTGCGGGGATCTCCACCGACTCCGGTATTCCGGACTACCGGGGTCCGAACGGGGCACTGCGCCATCACACCCCGATGACCTATCAGGAGTTCACCGATGATCCCGCGGCCCGGCACCGCTACTGGGCCCGCAGCCATGCCGGGTGGCGGCGGGTGGCCCGGGCGGAGCCGAACCCGGGCCACCGTGCACTGGCCCGGTTGGAGCAGGACGGCCTGGTGACCGGTGTCGTGACGCAGAACGTCGACGGCCTGCACCAGCGTGCCGGCTTACGGCGCGTCATCGATTTGCACGGCAGGCTGTCGCGCGTGCTATGCCGCGGCTGCGGCGACGTGAGCCCTCGCCTCGAGCTCGACCAGCGTCTGCGGGCGGTCAATCCCGGATTCCATGTCGGCGCCGCGCAGAGCAACCCGGACGGCGATGTCACGCTCCCCGACGACATGGTCGCCGCCTTCGTCATGGTGGGCTGCCGCCGGTGCGACGGTGACGAGCTGGAACCGGACGTGGTGTTCTTCGGCGCGACCGTGCCGCGGAGGCGTTCCGGCTGGTCGAGGGGGCCAGGGCGCTGCTGATCCTCGGATCGTCGCTGACGGTGATGTCCGGCTACCGGTTCGTGCTCCGTGCGGCGGAGCTCGACATCCCGGTCGCGATCGTCAACCAGGGTCCGACCCGGGGGGACAGCCGCGCGGCCGTCCGGGTCG
>NZ_CDWRCK010000382.1:0-2840 GCF_977927595.1 Frankia sp. CcWB3 | reverse complement strand
GAATGTTTACAGAGTGTCGTGGGATCGGAGAACCGTGGGCATTGACGTCGTCAAGGGTGGAAGCGTCGCGCTCACCGGAGCCACCGGCGGACTGACGCACATCACCGTCGGCCTCGGCTGGGATCCGAATGCTCCCGGATCGGAGGAGTTCGACCTGGACGCGAGCGCCATTGCCCTGCAGGCGGACGGGCGAGCCCCCAACCGCAGCTATTTCATCTACTACAACAACCTCAGCAGTCCGCGCGGCGAGATCGTGCACCGCGGTGACAACCTCACCGGTGAGGGTGCGGGCGACGACGAACAGATCGAGGTGCGTCTCAACCTGCTGTCCAGTGCGATAACGCGCATCGTCTTCCCGGTCAGCATCCACAACGCCGACTATCGACACCAGAGTTTCGGCGACGTGACCGGTGCCTATATCCGGGTCGTCAACGCGTCGACCGATGACGAACTGGTGCGGTACGACCTCACCACCGCCGCCGCGCGGGACACCTCGATGTTGTTCGGTGAACTCTACCGGGATCAGGACGGCTGGCGCTTCCGGGCACTCGGCCAGGGTGGGGTCAGCGGCCTGGCGGCGATCGCCCGCGGCTACGGCCTGGACGTCTGACACGGCCTGGGCATCTCACACGGCTTGAACGTCTGACACCGCCGGGCGCCGGCAGGGGGATGGCGGGCGGCGCGGGCGCCATCCCCGTCGCCGTGGATGTATACCGGGACGGACCGAACCGGCGTGGAAGATCAGCGTGGGATGGACGTGTGCTTGAACTCGTTCAGCTCGGGCCAACCGGTCACCAGGTCGACGATGCGCTCCACCGCACGGATGGAACCCGCCGGGTCGGCACCGAGCGGCGCACGGCTCATCAGCCGGACGAACACGGCCTGGTCACCGGCGACCCAGGTCGGCACGCCCCAAACGGTATGCGAGGCGACGTACTGCTCGTGCTCGGCGCGGACCTTGTCGAGGGCGCCATCGTCAACCCGGGCGAGCACCTCGTCGGCGGGCAGCCCCACCCCCGCGAGCGTCTCCCGGATGACTGTACGGTCCTCCAGGTGACGGCCCTCGTCGTGACGCGCCGCAAACAGTGCCCGGTGCGCGGCGGGGAACAGATCCGGATATTCGTCGCGGACGACGACGCCAGCCCGCAGGGCGAGGATCCCGGAGTCCTGCTCGGGCTTCTCCCAGACGGTGGGTTGTCCCTCCTCCACGTGCGCCTGCCCCAGCGAGAACGGGAGAAAGGTGACGTTCCAGTCGGCACCGGCCGCGAGACCAATCAAAACGTGTTCATGTGCGTTGCGGGCGAACGGGCAACGGTAATCCCAGGTAATCGCGAAGGTGACAGAATTCATGTCGCGGGCAACACCCGGGCCGTCCCCGGTGTTCCAGCCGAGACGCACGGCTGTTCAGGCGCTCCGTTGCCGCCTGCTCCGACGGCTTTCCATCGCGGCTCTCATCGCAGCTGTCCGTGGCCGCTATCCATAGCGGGCGGACCCAGCTTCCACGCCACCAGGCTGATCGGCTACTTTCCGTATCATGATGGGGGTTGAAGTGGCGTTGTGGGGACTGTTCGGCGGCTTCGCTGTCGAAGGTCTCGATCTCTACACCACGGTCCGCCGACGGGGCCGGTGGCCCTGGCAGACCGGGAAATCCCAGGAAGCGGGCCCCTGGGCCTACCTGGTTGCCGAACTGGTCCGTCTCGCCATCGGCGCCGGCCTGGCTGCGGCCGCCGGCGCCTCGGGCCAGGTCGACACCGCCTTCGCCGCCCTCGCGGTCGGGGTTGCCGCCCCCCTGGTCGTGGAGCGCCTCGCCCGCGCCGTCCCCCTCGATCCCAGGACAGCCGCCGCGACAGAGCCGGCCGTATCGAACCCCCAGACAGGAGGCTGACCATGCGCGCCGACTCGTTCGCCGGTCAGGTCCTCGCCGTCCTGTCCCGTCGCACGCCTGCCTTCACCCTTCCCGAGGACGAACCGCAGACCTTCCCGGACCGTGCTCGCGCCCTGCTCCTGCGCACGACGACCAAGGTCCCAACCGGTCACGCCGCGACAGTCGAGCCCACCCGAGGGAGCCCGGCACCCCCCAATCCTGAAACGATCAACCTTTCGGACAGCGTCCGGCCCGCCGCATCCCCCGCCCGCCGTCCGGTCTCTGATCATCGCAGGCAGGTGCACCGCACGGCCGCCGCGGTCCTCGCCGTTCTCGCCGTTCTCGTGGCCGCCGGGGTCGGTTCTCTCGCCGTCCGCGAGGGCGATCCGCAGCCGATCACCCCTGGCGGGACGGCCCACCTACTCGGCGCCCCGTTGACCGGCCGCACCGGCGCCGTGACGTCCGTGGCGTTCAGCCCGGGCAGGGGCACCCTCGCGGCCGCCGGCGTCGACGGGACGGTCCAGCTGTGGGACGTCACCAACCCGGCCACCCCTCGTCAGCTCGACCCCCTGCTCACCGGCCGCACCGGCGCCGTGACGTCCGTGGCGTTCAGCCCGAACGGGGGCACCCTCGCCACCGCCGGGGATGACGGAACGTTGCGACTGTGGAACGTCACCGACCCGACCAGCTCGTACCAGCTCCACCCGCTGCTCCCCGGCTACCCCGGCGCCGTGGCATCGGTGGCGTTCAGCCCCGACGGACGGACCCTCGCGACCGGCGGGGCAGCATCCGACGGAATACGGCTGTGGGACGTCACCGACCTGACCAGCCCCCACCAGCTCGGCACACCGTTCGGCATATCGCTCGACGGATCCGCCCCTAAGCTCCCGCCCGCCGTGCTCTCGGTGGTTTTCAGTCCGGACGGACGCACCCTCGCCATCGACGTCCCCGGCGCATGGGTGCAGCTGTGGGACGT
>NZ_CDWRCK010000381.1:0-2842 GCF_977927595.1 Frankia sp. CcWB3 | reverse complement strand
TATAAAAATATAACGAGATACCAGAGATGCCACGACCCGGCCGCGGCGAGAGCACCGAAATGTATTTCCGCGCGGCAGGTCGCCGGGTACTGTCGGCATGCCCTGCTATTTTTTCTTTCTTCCGGTGAAATCCGGCTCCGGATCCATCCCGCTGCCCGTGAAGGAACACCGCAACGATGCCGCTTGCCTCAGCCCGGCTCCTGGTATCGCTCCTGCTGCACGAACAGCACCGCGTCGAGCCCGCGGGTGTGCCCTTCCGCTATCCTTCCCCGCCTCCCGCGGAACGCCATCTCGTCCGCGCGGCGACGGCGCTCGCCGCCGGCCGGGCGAAAGGATCGCTGCGGGAGCTGCGGGAGAGCGAATACGACCCGACCGACCCCGATCACCTGGCGGCGCACGAGGCGCTCTACCTCGCCGCGCTGGCTCTCGACCTCAACTGGTCCCCCGATGACGTCGGCGTCGTCCGAGCCTGGGCCACGAGGACGTTCGCTCCGCCTCCGGTTGGGCCCGCCGCGCGTCCCGGTGTACCCGGTCCGCGCCGGGAACGCCCGGCCCACCGGGCCAATTGGGCGCCATCCCAGCCGGCCCCACCCGGCTCCGGGCACTCCAGGCACTCCAGGCACCCTGGTTCGGCCGGATTGGCCGGACCAGCCGGACCAGCCGGGCCGCCGCGGACCATGACGGACGCCCCGCTGATCGCCTGGACGACGCAGGTCATCGCCCGGCAACGGCACGCACTGCTCGAACCGACGACCGCGGTCATCTGCGTGCTCGGTGCCGAGATCATCCCCGGTATCCGGGTGGCGCGGGCACAGCTGGCCCTGACCGGTCACCGCGTCGACCACCGCGAAACCGACCGGAGGCACGGGCCCGGCCCCCATCGCTTCCCCCATCACCTGCCCTATCGCCTGCCCCGTCACGTGATTGTGCACGGTCACAGCGCCGATCCGGCACGCGCCGCACGGACCGCCGACCCTGCCGGAACGCTCGCAATGCAGGCCCTGGCCACGGCTGACCTCTTCGTCACCCATCTCGACGAGCTCCCGGTGCCACAGGCGGCGGCGTACGCGCGGATCCTGCGGGCGGATCTGCTGTTCCGGGCGAACCAGGAGGCCGAGGCCGGCATGGCGTTGGACGCGGTCGAGGCCGGCGCCGGGTCCGACCACGCGACACTGGCCCATGCGGCGCTGGTGCGCGGCGACTGGGCCGGCTTCCCGGATGGCGGGGCGCAGACGCTCGGCCGTCGGCCCGGCGGGAGCCCGATCATCCAGTCGCGAACGGCCTATCCGGAACGCGCGGAGGAACTGTGGCAGCGGGCCCTGACCGCCTACGGGCGCGCCGGGTCGGAGGGCGGGCGCGCCGCCGGACTGCTCCGGCTGGCCGGGGCGCCGACGGCGGCAGGCCGGCTGATCCTGCGCAGGGCCCGGATCGACGAGGCGGCCCGGCGCGCCCGGGCAGCCGGCAACGAGGCGCTGACCTGGCTGGCGAGAGTGCAGAGCCAGGCCGAGCAGGCGGTCGCCGGAGAACCGTCCGCAGCGGGACTGCGGGCCATGATGACGGCGCTGGCCGACTGGTCCAGGCTGGAGGGGAGCACGAGTTACGGCCGCGGGCTCGGCCGACTGCTGATCGACGCCGCCGACGCCGCTGGTGACCCCGACGACGTCGAGGCGGCGGGCCGCGAGGATCCTGGCCGGCGGCCGGTCAAGATCGCTTCCCGGGGAAGGGTGGCGGAGTCGACGGCCGGGAACCGCGGCCGTTCAGGGACCGGGCGATCTGCCTGACCAGTTCAAGCTCCGCTGCCGCACCGTCCTTGTCGACGAGATCGATGTAGCTGATGCCGCGCAACAGCCCGGCCGGGTCACAGGTCTCGACGCGGATCGGGATCAGCGTGCGCTTCACGCCGTTGGGATCCGCCTGCCAGGCCGCCTGCATCTTCGTCCGAGGCCAGGTAGCTCTTCGACAGCACGGCAAGGGTACGCCGGGACTGCGAGATCCCTTCGTGCAGCAGACCGATCTCGTGCTCACCGGGCAGCGCGTCGAGGGCCGCCAGATGCACCGAATGACCCCGGCCTTCCAACACGCGGGCAATCCAGGAGCCCCAGGCCTCATCGGACGGATCCGCGGAGATGAGGAAGTCCCACTTCTCGTCCGCGAGCGGCCCCTGACCGGAGCCGTTCGACGGGGTCCGCACCGCCGGGAACGGGCGCCCCGGCAGCGTGATCCACGCGAGGCCCTCGTACTTGCCCGCCACCGACACCTCGACTCGGCGGTACTGCGCCGGGTCGAGATCCCGCAGCCGCCCGGCCACCGTACTGCGGTAGAACTCGGACGATAGGATGAGCGCCAGTTCCGCGTCCTTGTCCTGTTCCAGCAGCTGCCGGACGGGGTCCGCGTCGACCAGCCGGGCGGCGACCACCGCCGCGTCGCCGACGAAACCACTGCCGTCGATACCCATCTCGCCCTGGTGCAGGGCCAACCTCAACCGGATTCGACCGGTCTCGTCACGTCCCCGGTTGTAGGTCCGCAGCGCGATCCACAGTTCCCGGACGAACTCGGTCGCGAGAACGGCCTTGGGAACGTCGGCGGCCACGGCTGCGAGAAAGCCGTCGCCGCGATCCTGGCGCAGCCGGATCGACCGGGGAGGCAGGCCGGCGCCTCCGGCCGCCTCGTCGACGATCCGGCGCAGCCCCTCCCGCCAGCTCGCCTGCGTCGCGATGTCCTGACGGCTGTAGTGCCTGGCATCCAGGCAGAAGACGCTGACATGCCGCGGGACGCCGTCCTCCCACGGGGCGCCCTCGCCGCGGGAGACACCCTCGCCGCGGGAGACACCGTCCTCCCGGAC
>NZ_CDWRCK010000380.1:0-2901 GCF_977927595.1 Frankia sp. CcWB3 | reverse complement strand
GGCTCCAGCACAGCCCACCGCTCGTTCGTCAGGTCACCCCGCACCACACAACGGATCATGCAATCCGAAAATCACCATCAGATCCACGGCCAGCCTCGGGACATACTTCCCAAACAGGCCCTACCGCCCCGGCCGACACCGAGAAGCTGGTAGTAGTCCCGGGCCACGGCCGGTCACTCCGCAGGCCCGCCGGCGCCGCCCGGGTCCGGGCCGGTCTCGCCTGGTTGCCGGGCGCCGCCGGGCGGTTCGCTGGGTTTGCTGGATGGCTCGCCGGGAGGGCGGCTGACGGCGACCCCGGCGGGGCGCAGCTGCCGTCCGGTATCGCCGTAGCCGGGACGGATCACGGCCACCACCGTGCCGACTGGGACGTTCGGTTTCTCGACGGCGGTCAGCGCCTCGTGCCGGGTCGGGTCGAACGGCACCCCGACCTCGTCGTGGCGTGGGTAGCCGAGCCGGGCCAGCACGTCCACGGCCTGGTCCCGGACCGTCCGGACACCCGCCACGAGCGAGGCGGGGTCGGCGTCGGCGTGGGTGAGCGCGAGGTCGAGGTGGTCGAGGACCGGCAGCCAGGCGGCGGCCGCGTGGGCCCGTTCGGCGGCCCGATCCCGCTCCAGCTCCCGGACGGTCCGTTTACGCAGGTTGTCCAGGTCGGCGGCGGCCCGCCGCCACCGGTCGGTCAGCTCGTCCACCTGAGCGGCGAGCGCCACACTGTCCAGGACCGCCTCGGTCGGGAGGTCGTCCGCGCCGACGGGGCCGGCGCGGGCGGTGGCCTCTGCGCTACTCCGGTCCACGGTCCGGTCGGTGGTCTGGTCGGTACGGGGGCCGGCGGCGTGGCCGGTCCGGTCTGGGCGCTGTTCGTGCGGCATGTCGTTCGCCATCATCGGTCGGTCTCGGTCGGCATGGGTTCAGCCCCGGTCGAACTCGGCGTCTATCACGTCGTCGTCGCCGGGGGTGCCGCCGCCGGGGGTGCTGCCGCCGGGTGGTGGCTGTGGGCCGCCCGGGCCGCCCGGTGCGGTGTCGGCCGGGCTGCCGCCGGTTCCCTCGGTGGGGCCGGCCTGGCCGGTGCGGGCGGCGGCCAGGCCGTGGTAGATCTGTTGGAGATCCGAGGTCAGGGCGCGGGCCCGGTCCACCGGCGCCTCCTCGTTGATGGCCTGGCGGGCGTCGGTGACCAGTAGGTCGGCGCGGGCCTTCTCGTGTGGCGGGGCGGCGTCACCGAGTTCGGCCAGCAGCCGTTCGACGCGGTAGGCGACCGAGTCCAGCTCGTTGCGGGCGTCGATCGCGGAGCGTAGCGCCTTGTCGGCGGTGCGGTTACGCTCCGCCTCGGTGATCATCCGTTCGACCTCTTCCTTGGGGAGGTTGGAGGTTTCACTGATCGTGATCGACTGCTGGGCTCCGGTGTCCTTGTCGCGGACGGTGACGTTGAGGATGCCGTTGGCGTCGATGTCGAAGGTGACCTCGATCTGCGGTTCGCCGCGGGGCGCCGGGCGGATGTTTTCCACGCGGAAGCGGCCGAGTACCCGGTTGTCGGCGGCGCGTTCGCGTTCGCCCTGCAGTACCACGATGTCCACTGCCGGCTGGTTGTCCTCCGCGGTGGAGAACACCTCGGAGCGTCGTACCGGGATCGTGGTGTTGCGTTCGACGATTTTTGTCATCAGGCCGCCGCGGGTCTCCACCCCGAGGGAGAGCGGGGTGACGTCGAGCAGGAGCACGTCGGAGATCTCGCCCTTGAGCACCCCGGCCTGGATCGCCGCGCCCAGTGCGACGACCTCGTCGGGGTTGACGCTCATGTTCGGTTCCTTGCCGCCGGTCAGCCGCCGGACCAGTGCCTGCACCGCGGGCATCCGGGTGGCGCCGCCGACGAGGATCACCTCGTCGAGGTCGTCGGCGCTGACCTTGGCGTCCTCCATCGCCTGGCGGACCGGTCCCATGGTCCGTTCGACCAGGTCGGCGGTGATCTGTTCGAAGGTGGAGCGCATGACCGTGGTGGTCAGGTGCCGCGGCCCGGTGGCGTCGGCGGTGATGAACGGCAGGTTCACCTGGGTCTGGGTGACCGAGCTCAGTTCGACCTTGGCCTTCTCCGCGGCCTCGAACAGCCGTTGCAGCGCCTGGGGGTCCCGGCGCAGGTCGACGCCCTGTTCCCGGTGGAACCCGTCGGCGAGGTAGTCGACCAGCCGGCGGTCGAAGTCGTCCCCGCCCAGGTGGCTGTCCCCGGCCGTGGCCCGGACCTCGACCACCCCGTCGCCGACGTCGAGGATGCTCACGTCGAACGTGCCGCCGCCGAGATCGAAGACCAGGACGGTCTCGTGGCCCTTCTTGTCTAGCCCGTACGCCAACGCGGCCGCGGTCGGCTCGTTGATGATCCGCAGCACGGAGAGCCCGGCGATCCGGCCGGCGTCCTTCGTCGCGGTGCGCTGCGCGTCGTTGAAGTAGGCCGGCACCGTGATGACCGCTTCGGTGACCTTCTCGCCCAGGTTCCGCCCGGCGTCGTCGGCCAGCTTGCGCAGCACCAGCGCGCTGATCTCCTCCGGCGCGTAGAGCTTGTTCCGGATCTTGAACCGGGCGGCGCCCTCCGGGCCTGCGACGACGTCGAAGGCGACCGCTTTGGCCTCCTCGGTCACCTCGTCATAGCGGCGGCCGATGAACCGCTTGGCCGAGTAGATCGTGCCCTTCGGGTTCAGGATCGCCTGCCGTCGCGCCAGCTGCCCGACCAGGCGTTCACCGCTCTCGGTGAACGCCACCACCGACGGTGTCGTCCGCGCACCCTCCGCGTTCGGGATGACCCTCGGCTCGCCACCCTCCCAGGCGGCGATCACCGAATTGGTCGTCCCCAGATCAATGCCGACTGTCTTCGCCATCGAATGCTCCTCCAGAAGCGAACCTCACACATATGGGGACGTAATG
>NZ_CDWRCK010000379.1:0-2912 GCF_977927595.1 Frankia sp. CcWB3 | reverse complement strand
CAGGCCCTAGGCGCCACCCATGAACCTCAGGGGACGGACATGTCAATGACGGAATAACAATCCATATGTCGGTTCATCACTGGAGCAAAGTTCCTCCGCGACAGGCGGAGGCCATTGCACTACACGGAGTCACGACACGGTCGCGGCCTGGCGGCGGACCGGCCCCGGCACCGGGGTCCGGCCCCGGGCTCCGGTGCCCTTCCCCTCATCGCGTTATCGCGTCATCGCGTGGGATCCCCCTCGTTGGCGTGGGACCCTCGCTCGGGTCTCGTCAGCCGAGGCTGGTGAGGCTGACGATGGCCTCGTTGAAGCTCTTCGACGGACGCATGACGGCCGCGGCCTTGACGGGGTCGGGCTGGTAGTACCCCCCGATGTCGGCCGGCGAGCCCTGGACCGCGATCAGTTCGTCGACGATCGCCTTCTCCTCGTCGGCGAGCGTCTTGGCGAGACCGGCGAACGCCTCCGCGAGACGGGGGTCGCCGGTCTGCGCGGCCAGCTCCTGCGCCCAGTAGAGCGCCAGGTAGAAGTGGCTGCCGCGGTTGTCGAGGCCCCCCAGCCGGCGGCTGGGCGACTTGTCCTCGTTGAGGAAGGTGGCGGTCGCGCGGTCGAGGGTGTCGGCGAGCACCTGGGCACGCGCGTTGCCCGTCGTCCGCGCGAACTGCTCGAAGCTGGCCGCGAGCGCCAGGAACTCGCCCAGGCTGTCCCAGCGCAGGTAGTTCTCCTTGAGCAGCTGCTGGACGTGCTTGGGCGCGGAGCCGCCGGCGCCGGTCTCGAACAGGTCGCCGCCGTTCATGAGCGGGACGACCGAGAGCATCTTGGCACTCGTGCCGAGCTCCAGGATCGGGAACAGGTCGGTCAGATAGTCACGCAGCACGTTGCCGGTGACCGAGATCGTGTCCTCGCCGCGGCGGATCCGCTCCAGCGAGAACGCGATCGCGTCGACCGGAGCCTTGATCTCGATCCGCAGCCCGGAGGTGTCGTGCTCGGGCAGGTACGCCCGGACCTTCTCGATCAGCCTCGCGTCGTGGGCGCGGTTCTCGTCGAGCCAGAACACCGCCGGGTCACCGGTGGCGCGGGCGCGCGTGACGGCGAGCTTCACCCAGTCCCGGATCGGCGCGTCCTTGGCCTGGCAGGCGCGGAAGATGTCGCCGGCGGCGACCGCCTGCTCCAGCACCACGGTGCCGGCCTGGTCGACGATCCGCACCGTGCCCGTGGTAGGGATCTCGAAGGTCTTGTCGTGACTGCCGTACTCCTCGGCCTTCTGCGCCATCAGGCCGACGTTGGCCACCGAGCCCATCGTCGCGGGGTCGTAGGCGCCGTGCGCCCGGCAGTCGTCGATGACGACCTGGTAGATGCCGGCGTAGCTCGAGTCGGGCAGGACCGCCAGGGTGTCCGCCTCCCGGCCGTCCGGGCCCCACATGTGGCCGGAGGTACGGATCATGGCCGGCATGGAGGCGTCGACGATGACGTCGCTGGGCACGTGCAGGTTGGTGATGCCGCGGTCGGAGTCGACCATCGCCAGGGCGGGGCCCTCGGCGAGCTCCGCGGCGAAGGAGGCCTTGATCTCCTCGCCCTCGGGCAGCGATTCCAGGCCCTTGAGGATGCCGCCGAGCCCGTCGTTCGGGGACAGACCGGCCGCGGCGAGCGTCGCGCCGTGGGTGACGAACGTCTTCGGGAAGAAGGCCCGTACCACGTGGCCGAAGACGATCGGGTCGGAGACCTTCATCATCGTGGCCTTCAGGTGCACCGAGAACAGCACGCCCTCGGCCTTGGCCCGGGCGATCTGCGCGGTGAGGAACTCGCGCAGCGCGGCCACCCGCAGGACGGCCGCGTCCACGACCTCGCCCACCAGCACCGGCAGGGACGGGAGCAGGACGGTGGTGCTGCCGTCGTCACCCGCGAGCTCGATGCGCAGCGTGCCGGCCTCGGCGATGATCGTGGACTTCTCGGTGGAGCGGAAGTCGTCGGCGCTCATCGTGGCGACGTTCGTCTTCGAGTCGGGTGCCCACGCGCCCATCCGGTGCGGGTGGGTCCGGGCGTAGTTCTTCACCGAGGCCGGGGCGCGGCGGTCGGAGTTGCCCTCGCGCAGCACCGGGTTGACGGCGCTGCCCTTCACCTTGTCGTAACGGGCGCGGATCTCCCGCTCCTCGTCGGTCTTCGGGTCGTCCGGGTAGTCCGGCAGCGCGTAGCCCTGCTGCTGCAGCTCGACGATCGCCGCCTTCAGCTGCGGAATCGAAGCCGAGATGTTCGGCAGCTTGATGATGTTCGCCTCGGGCGTCCTGGCCAGCTCACCGAGCTCGGCGAGCGCGTCCTCGACGCGCTGGGCCTCCTCGAGATCCTCGGGGAAACTGGCGATGATCCGCCCCGCCAGGGAGATGTCGCGGCTGTCGACACTGACCCCGGCCGTCGCGGCGTACGCCTGGACCACGGGCAGGAACGAGTACGTCGCCAGGGCCGGAGCCTCGTCAGTGTGTGTATAGATGATGGTCGAGTCAGTCACCGATACTCCGCTTCGCGTCTGTTTCATCTGGGTATCAAGGTATGCCCTGAGCGCCCGCTCCACCGGGGTCCTCGCCGGGCCGGGGCTGTCGGCAGCGGCACCCCACCGACCAGCATGATCGTTATATCGGCTCTCCCCGCGCGCGGGGCTCGGTGACGCTCCGGACAACCCGGGCACGCGGTCGCCGGCCGGTCCCGGACGGCCCGGCTCGCCGGCCATGGAGCCAACCTCGGGGCCAACCTCTCCAAACGCAACGCGACCATCTCCTCCGGACTCGCCGCGGTGGGGGCCGATGTAGCTTATTTCCTCGGCGACCGCGGCCGCCACATCCGGATCAGCCGCCGGCAACCGGGTGCGGGTGGGACGGCGCCGGGCAGGTGTTGGGAAAGTGTCGGGCAGGTGCTAGGGCCTG
>NZ_CDWRCK010000378.1:0-2926 GCF_977927595.1 Frankia sp. CcWB3 | reverse complement strand
CCAGTTCCCGGTAGGCTCGCGGTTATGACCGTCATGCCGTTCACCGAGGCGCGTAACCGCCTGTCGGAGCTCATCGACGAGGTGGAGCGAACTCATGATCGGGTGGAGATCACCCGCCATGGGCATGCCGTGGCAGTCCTGATCTCTCCCGATGATCTGGCGGCGCTGGAGGAGACGCTGGACGTGCTGGCGAGCCGGGAGGCGATGCGGCAGCTTGCGGAGTCCCGAGACGCGGTCGAGGCCGGTGACGTTCTCGATGCCGAGGAACTCGCCGCGCTCATGACAAAACGGGCGCGGAGCGCCGACCGGCCCGACGTGAGGTGACCGAGGCCGGTGAGCAGCCGTTCGAACTCCGGATCACCGGTCCCGCGGCTCGCGCTCTCGCCAGCCGACTGCCCGAGAAGATCGCGGCGGCTGTCCGCGAGTTCATCACGACCATGCTTCTGGACAACCCCCACCGGCTCGGTAAACGACTCCTCCTCCCGCCGTACGAGGGCACCTGCTCCGCTCGACGCGGCGGCTACCGCGTGCTGTAAAAATCGATGAGGAAAACCGCACCGTGACCGTGACTGTGACCGCCGTCGAGCACCGGTCTGGCGCGTACCGCTCCCGCTGACCGCGAGACGTGTCCATTCAGGTGGCGCCGGTCAGATGGCGCCGGTAGGTCGTTGGCCTGTGGGTTTGTGATGGGATGACACGTCGGGGCGGGTGCTTGATCGGGTTCGGTGGATCGTAATGGTCGGAGGTTGTGTCCGGTCTGTCGCCTGATAGCACCTTCTCGCGGGTGTCCCCGTTACCGTTGCAGCCGACGCGACCCATGATCACCAGGATACGGCGGGCGGCTCCCTGGTGGTACCGTGCACCCGATTCAGGGAAGGGAGCGCGGCGGCGGCCATCGCGGCTCCGTATCGCTCGGCCCCCGCGCTGAACACCGGGCAGGGGATCATCACGGGTACGGTCACCGGGCAGAAGTGGACGTGGTCGGGTCCGCGGACGACCACGGTGCCGTCCGGTCGGCAGGGCTCACCGGCCTGGCAGGGCAGTCGGTCGCTCCATCGACCGCGCATGGTGACCGCAAGGTCGGCGAAGACGACTTCCGTGCCGTCGTGCGCCGCGGCGATCGCCCGCCACATCCGGTCGAGGTCGGTCATCCCGTCCGCGCGGACGGGCTGGTCGGGCCGGGGTGGCGCCACCACGAGACGGACCTGTACCCCGGCCTCGCGTAACAACCGGACGGCGGCACCGGTGTCGGCGGGGTAGGCCGTCGCGACGTCGCGTCCCCGCATGCACGCCGATATCGTGTTTCCGGAGAAGGCCAGCACGGCGACCGTCGGCCGCCAGGCGCGGATCTGGACATCGACATCGGCGAGCCAGTCGCAGGGCGCGGTCCCACCGAAGGTACGTACCAGAACCTGCGCGCCGCCCTCTGTCGCGAGCCGGCTGAACGTCTCCCGGGCCTCCCAGGCCAGCGAGTCGCCCCAGAGCACGATCCGAGCCGGCGCCGGGCGTGCGGTGTCGATGATCCGGCCGCCCCAGCCGGCCCATACCTTGCCGGCCCCGAGTACCGGCAGTGCCAGCAGGAGCAGCGTTAGCAGGAGAAGCGCCAGCAGGAGAAGGAAGGCGACTGGTGGGAGGACGACGGCGAGCACGCCGCCGCGGTCCTTGCGACCGGGCGGTCGAGGCCTGCCGGGTCACCGGTTCCGGACGGCATCCGGAACCGGTGGATTCACGGTCGGGGTGCTGCGGGCCGACGGTGACATCGGATTCCGGTCTCCCTCACCGCCGGTCCGGTTGGGCTGTCCCGGCTGGCCGGGCTGGTTCGGGCACGGCCAGGGAAGAGGCCGTCGACGGATCGGCCTGTGGCCTGGCGTGTTCGGTCAGGCCGATCCGCTCCTGCAAGCGACGCAGCGGTCCCGGCGCCCACCACGCGATCGGCGCGACGAGCCGGAGTACCGAGGGCACCAGCAGGCCGCGCACCACGTAGGCGTCGAGCAGCACCGCCAGCGCGAGGCCCAGCCCGAGCAGCTTCAGGGCGGCGACCGACGAGGTCGTGAAGCCCGCGAAGACGACGGCGAGCAGCAGGGCCGCGAAGGTCACGATCCGTCCGGTGTGGCCGAGCGCCGTCGCCACCGAGCCGATCGGGTCGTCGGTCCGGTCGTACTCCTCTCTGACCCTGGAGAGCAGGAACACGCCGTAGTCCATTGACACGCCGAAGGCCACGCAGAACACGAGCACCGGGATGCCGGCGGGCAGGCTGCCGGTCGCGGTGACGTCCAACAGGCCGGCGAGATGACCGTCCTGGAAGATCCACACGAGTGGCCCGAAGACCGCCGCCATCGTGAGCATGTTCAGCGCCAGCGCGGACAGCGGTACGACGATGGAACCGAGCATGAGGAACAACGCGACGAAGGTGACCAGCGCGATTACCGCGCCGGCCAGCGGGGCTCGGGAGGCGATCGCGTCGATCGTGTCGACCCGCTCGGCCGCCTGGCCGCCGACGAGGGCCGGGAACGGCGCCGGGACCGCACGCAGGCCGCGTACCAGCCGGGTGCCTTCAGCGGAGATCGGTTCGACGGCCGGAACCACCGATAGATAGACGGCATCCGCGACGGCCTGGCGTGGGCGCGCCGCGGGCGTCGCCCCACCCAGCCGCCGGCCGTCCAGGTAGCTGCCGTCCGGGGCGTCCACCCGGGCCACTCCGTCAACGCGCGAGAGTGCGGCCGCGTACCCGGCGACCGCCGCCCCGCCGGGCGGCCCGGGGACATCCACGCCGACGACCCGCAATGGGCTGCTCTCCCGCCCGTCGAAGCCCGCCCGCAGGATCTCGGCCGCCGATCGGGCCGCGCTCGACGGAGGCAGGTTCCGATCGTCGTTGACGCCCAGGGAGAGATGGCCGATCGGAACGGCCACGAGCACGAACAGCGCG
>NZ_CDWRCK010000377.1:2557-3379 GCF_977927595.1 Frankia sp. CcWB3 | reverse complement strand
CGTCGGTGCCGGCTCAGCCACCAGCTTCGGCATCGCCCCGGCCAGCGATCGTATCGGTCCTACCGGCCCAAGCGGTTCCGTCAACAGCATCGACGGCTGACTCCGGACGCGCCGGACGGCCCGGGGCCCCACCCGACCCGGTCCGTCCAGTACGATGCGAATGCGCTACGCGGGCGTAGTTCAGAGGCAGAACACGAGCTTCCCAAGCTTGCAACGCGGGTTCGATTCCCGTCGCCCGCTCCACTCTGGGTGGGTTGTGTCCGCGCGGGGGCGGACCTTGTCGTTCCGCCATGCCTCCCGGGGGGGCCGAGCCCGGCGAAGAGCTGCTCTGCGCCCATCGGCGTCTCGTGGACGAACATGGCGAGGACCTGCGGGAACACCACCCGAGGGCGGAATGTCGGTGGTGGTCGCTACAGTGAGCGCGGCCACGGCGTCGATCTCGGATCGTGTCCGCTGGCCGGTGTTCGCCGCCGTACGGGAGGTCGACGGGATGAACGTGGCGAAGGCGGTCCGGTGGGTGATCCCGGGTGATCCAGAGACGGTGCGTGACCGGGTGATGGTGCCGGCGCGGTCGCTGTGGCGCCGGGCCTGGACCCGGCGCGGCATCGATATCACCTCGTCCATGACGACGAGGTCGTGTCTCGTCGTCGCACCACACCCCGACGACGAGACGCTGGGCTGCGCGGTGGCCATCATGCGTAAGCGGGCCGCAGGCACCCCGGTCACGGTGGTGATTGTCAGCGACGGCTCCCGCGCGGAGCCGGTGACGCTCCCGCCAGCGGAGTTGATCGAGGTGCGCAAGGCGGAGACCCGCCGGGCCTG
>NZ_CDWRCK010000377.1:0-2122 GCF_977927595.1 Frankia sp. CcWB3 | reverse complement strand
TGCGCTTCCTCGGTTTCCCCGACGCCGAGCTCTCCGACCGGATCGACGCCATCGCTGCGCGGCTCACCGAGCTCATCGAGACCCTCGCGCCCGAGCAGATCCTGGCGCCGACCTCGTGCGAGGGGCACCCGGACCACGACGCGACCAACGAGGCGGTGCGCCGAGCGGTCGCCACCACCGGTTATCGCGGCCAGGTGCTCGAATACACCGTCTGGTTCTGGACGCACTGGCCCTGGACCTTGGGCTATACGGGACGGCGGGCTGGTCGGCTGAGCGTCTGTTCGTCCAGCCGGTCCGCCGGTTGCGGGAACGCCGTCCGCTGCTCGTGGACGCCCGCGGCTTCCGGGCGCGGCAGCGCAGGGCCCTCGCGGAGCACGCCACCCAGGTGGGGGAGGACGACGCGGCGTCCGGCGTCGCCACCCCGGTGACCGGTTCCCTGCTCGCGACCCTGGGGAGTCGGTACGAGGTCTACGTCGCCGCGGGGGCGCTGCGGCACCTCGACTTCGAGCGGCGGTGGCGGGCCGGCCACCAGGCACGGGGCAGCCGGTAGTCAGCCTGCGGGCGCCACCTCAGGGCCGGGCGGCGGGCCAGCGCCGGTGGCGGCGCCGTTCCCGGGACAGGTCGGGGTATAAACCGTCGGCCGCGTGGCTCGGTCGGGGTGTTGCTGCCGGTTCCGGGTGCCGAAGTGCGCGATGCCGCGCCGGTATGCCTCGACCTTGCGGCGGGCGATGGCCGAGGGCTCGATCTCGACTACACCGAGACGACCCCGGGCCCCGAACGCGCTCGCCCGCGCGGGGTCGAGCAGGAACAGCGCCAGCGCATCCGCCAGCGCCACCGGATCGCCGGCCGGTACCGAGGATCCGGCCTCCCACCGCTCGACGAAGGGCGCGACTCCGGCCCGGGTCGTGGTCACCACCGGCCGGCCGGCCGCCATCGCCTCGACGGCCGCGATCGAGAAGCTCTCGAAGCGGCTCGGCACGGCGACGACGCGGGCCCGCCGGTAGACGTCGCGGATCTGAGAACCGGACAGGTGCCCGGTGAACTTGACGTCCAGCTCAAGCTGGCGGGCCCGGTGGGCCAGCCACTCGCCCGAGGGCACCCCGTTGATCTCGCCCGCCGAGCGTCCCGCGAGCACCAGCCGGTGCGCCACCCCCGCGCCACGAAGGCGGGCCGACGCGTCGAGCAGCACATCCACGCCCTTGTAGGCCTCGAGTCGGCCTACGACGGCGACTGTCGGCGTGGTGCCGGCGACGTCGGGTATGTCGAGCCACGGCTCGGCGTCGAACGGATTGGGAATCACCTCCACCTCACGGTCACCCAACCAGCCTTGCTCCCGCAGCGTGTCGACGAGCAGCTGCGACGGTGAGGTGACCACGGCGGCCCGGCCCGCCGACGTCCGGTCCAGCCGGTCGGCGACCAGGCCCTTCAACCCGACCGGCTGGCCGGAAAGCCTGACCGTGAGCATGGTCGGGCAGTGGAGGTGGATGGCGAGCGGAGTGGAGCGACGCATGGCCTGGATCAGACCGCGGGTTTCCCCGTCCTGGGTCTCGATCACGTCTGGTCTGAGCCCGAGTTGACGCATCCATAAGCTGTAGGACAGCGGGAGGCTGGCCCGCAGCGTCAGCGAGTCACGCGGGTACAGGGGTCCCCGGAGTTGGGCGCCGAGCTTTCCCAGCCCGCGGCTGACCGGCACCCGCAGTAACGGGCGCCGGTGGACGTGCACCCCGTCCTTCACCGAGCCGACGACCTGACGCCCCTGGGCGCACAGCACGTGGACGTCGTGGCCGAGTTTCGCGAGTGCCGTGGCCAGCGCCGCGGTGTAGGTGCCCGCGCCGTCCCAGACGACGGGCGGGTACTGCTCGCAGAAGAAGAGAATGCACAGCGCCTGGACAGATCCCAATGACTCCGCCACGTGTCCCCGATTCCACCGTGCCGTAATGGGAGAGTAAGACTAATAGCGTAAATACGCTACTCCACGGGGGGAGTGACGTCTTTATGGTTCCGCGGTCCCGGGGGGAATCGAGGGAAACTGGCTCTTCGAAGTTAAGCGGGTTTGAGGCATCTGCGGGCTCGGCGGGTGGTTGCGCAGCGTGTTCGTAGCCGCTGGTTTTCGGGGTTGCGG
>NZ_CDWRCK010000376.1:0-2954 GCF_977927595.1 Frankia sp. CcWB3 | reverse complement strand
CAGGCCCTAGGACCAGTATTTGCGGGAGGTTGGTACTAGCCAGTGCGTGAAGTTGGTAGTCTTCGATCATGAATCGGCCCTACCTCCCACGGCTCGTCGACGGCCTGATCCGTGATCTTCTGCAGGAACTGCCGGCACTACTGGTCGTCGGGCCGCGGGCCACCGGCAAGACCACGACAGCGGCCCGGCATGCCCGCACAGTTATCCGTCTCGATCAACCACGCGAGGCTGTCGCGTTCACCGCGGATCCCGACGCCGCTCTCCGCGGACTTCCAGACTGGACGAGTGGCAGATGGTTCCGACGGTGCTCGGCGCGATCAAACGTGCGGTCGATTCCGAGCCCCGGCCCGGCCGCTTCATCGTCGCCGGCTCCGTACGAACGGATCTCGAAGCCGACAACTGGCCTGGCACCGGCCGCCTGGTAAGAGTGCCTATGACCGGTCTCACCATACGAGAGATCATCGGCTGAGTCGACAGGCCGACCTTCCTTGATCGGATCGCGACAAGCGGCGCGGATTTGCTGGTCGTGCCGTCAGGCGCACCAGACCTTCGCGGCTACGTCGAGATGGCCCTGCGAAGCGGATTCCCCGAAGCCGCACTGCACCTCTCGGACCGCACCCGCGGCTACTGGCTGGAAAGCTACCTGGATCAGCTTCTCACCCGTGACGTCGAAATTCTCCATGAGAACCGTGACCCGTATCGCCTACGACGATACTTCGAGGTCCTGACTCTGAACTCCGCCGGTGTAGTGAACAGCAAGACGCTGTACGAAACCGCCGGAATCAACGCGAAGACCGCCGACGCATATGATCACCTACTAAGCAACCTGCTCATAGGAGTCGAAATGAAATAACTTGCGCGTTTCGAACCCTCCACAGGCCTGTGACCTGCGATGATGATCTCGATCACGTATTTGTTACTTCATTACGTCCCCATAGTCGAGGCGCTTCCTGCATGGACGACGAACCGACTCAAGCGGCTTGTCCGGACGACGAAGAAGTACGTCGTCGATCCCGGACTGATCGGCGCTGCCCTTCGCCTCGACGTCAACGCGACGCTCCGAGACGGCGATCTCCTCGGTCGGGTCCTCGACACCTTTGTGGCCGCGCAGGTTCGGGCCGAGCTTCCAGCCGGCTCTAGTAGAGCCCGCCTTCACCACCTGCGGCAGGAGGCCGGACGCCACGAGGTTGACATTCTCGCCGAGCTCGGCGCCGAGCAGGTGATCGGAATCGAAGTGAAGGCCGACGCGGCGCCCGGCAAGAATTCGGTACGTCATCTGACGTGGCTACGAGATGAACTCGGTGAACGCTTCATCGCCGGTGTGGTACTACACACCGGGCCGAGACTGTATCAACTCGACCCGAAGATCTTCGCCGCACCGATATGCACACTGTGGGGTTAGAACGGATCTCGCTCTGTCTTCGGCTCAGAACGGCTTAGGAGTCGAAATGAAATAACTTGCACGTTTCGAACCCTCCACAGGCCTGTGGCCTGCGATGATGCTCTCGATCACGTATTTGTTACTTCATTACGTCCCCTTAGAGCACAGGATCGACTATACGACTGGTCCGGCTGCCCCGCGATCGGGGAGAACATCGGCACCCCGGCGTCCACGGACACCACGGACGCCGCCGCCTCACTGGTAGTGACCCCCAGCCGTCCGGCGAGCTGACCCCATGACGATCCTTCCCTATGGACGGGGAATCTCGACTTCGCTGTCCACGGAAGCGAGATCGTTCCAGTAGGCTTCGCCCAGCATGACCGGACAGTGCCTGTCGCCGGGTTCCACCGGTTCGTGCGGCCGGCCGCGACACCGCCTTCCAGCCGCTCCGGGTAAGGCGTCTGACCACGCTGACCGACCCGGCGACTTCGCCCACGACTCAGGAGCGCGTACACATGAGCGAACGGCTGGACGGCACCGTTGCCCTGGTGACCGGTGCGAGCAGCGGCATCGGTGAGGCGACCGCCCGCGAGCTGGCCCGGCACGGCGCCGCGATGGCGCTGGTCGCGCGGCGCGGCGACCGGCTCGAGCGCCTCGCCGCCGACATCACCGGCGCCGGCGGCACCGCCCTCCCCCTCCCGCTGGACATCACCGACCAGGCCCAGGCCGTCGACGCGGTGAAGCGCACCGTGGCGGAGCTCGGTCGGCTCGATACCGTCGTCAACAACGCTGGGATCATGCTGCCCGGGCCGATCCTCGACGCGCCGACCGAGGAGTGGGACCGGATGGTGGCCCTGAACCTGCAGGGCCTGCTGTACGTCACCCATGCAGCGCTGCCGCATCTGCTCACTGCCGCGGACGACGGCCCCCGCCAGGTCGCGGACCTGGTAAACATCAGCTCAGTGGCGGGGCGGCACGCCACCATGGGCGCCGGCATCTACAACCTCACCAAGTTCGGGGTGAACGCGTTCACCGAGTCGCTGCGCCAAGAGGTCACCGCCCGGCACGTGCGCGTCTCGGTGGTCGAACCGGGCTCCGTCGAGACCGAGCTGAGGTCCCACATCCGCGAGGAGATCCGGAACATCGTCATGCGCCGCATCGCCGACATCGAGCCGATGCAGTCCGAGGACATCGCGGACGCCGTCGCCTACATCGTCACCCGGCCGCGGCGGGTCGCGATCAACGAACTACTCATGCGGCCCACCGAGCAGGTCGGCTGACACCGTGTCGCGCGGGAACCCCCGGCGCCCACCGCCGGCGGCGGACCCCTCCTCCGGGAGGAAGGGCCGGGGTTCGGGAAGAGCCCCGCTGCTGGTAGCGGTGGCCCGTCTATCCACTCAGTCGTTGGGCGAGGTATGAGCCATCAAGATTAGCCACGTGCCACAACGAAACGGCCAAGTTCCCAACAAATAGTGAAGTCGTGGCCTGCTGGGTGGCGGATGTGGCATCCACCTCGGTGGCGGTTCTCGTTACGCGACGGCCGGCTACTCGGCGGCCGTCCCCCTAGGGCCTG
>NZ_CDWRCK010000375.1:0-2984 GCF_977927595.1 Frankia sp. CcWB3 | reverse complement strand
GCGCCATGCGCCCGGCCGGCTCAGACGAGGCCGGCCTGGTGGGCCAGGACGGCGAGCTGGGCTCGGTCCCGCGCCGCCAGTTTCACCATCACCCGGCTCACGTGGGTGCGGGCCGTCGCCGGACTGATCACCAGTTGGGCGGCGATCTCGTCGTTGGACAGCCCGTGGCCGACGAGGCTCATCACCTCGCGTTCCCGCACGGTTAGCCCGCGCAGCTCCGGGGCGGCGACGGCGGCTGGCCGGCGGGCGAAGGCCTCGATGACGAGCCGGGTCACCGTCGGGGAGAGCAGGGACTCGCCCGCGGCGACGACCCGGATCGCCCGCAGCAGGTCGGCGGGCTCGGTGTCCTTGAGCACGAAGCCCGAGGCGCCGCCCCGCAACGCCTCGAAGACGTATTCGTCCAGCTCAAAGGTGGTGACCATGACGACCCGGGTGGCGGCCAGGCCGGGATCCTCGACGATCGTCCGCAGCGCCGCCAGCCCGTCGAGAACCGGCATGCGGATGTCGAGCAGCACGACGTCGGGTCGGGTGGCGCGGACGAGCTCGACCGCGGCCCGGCCGTCCTCGGCCTCGCCGACGAGCTCCAGATCGTCCTCGGTCTCGATGAGTACCCGCAGCCCGAGCCGCACCAGCGGCTGGTCGTCGGCCACCGCCACCCGGATCACGAGCGCGTCACCCGGCCGGGGAGCGTCCGGCCGCCGCCGGTGTGCACCGGAAGCTCGGCCCGGACCTGCCAACCGCCGGCCTGGACCGGTCCGGCGGTGAGGCTTCCGCCGAGCTCCGCGGCCCGCTCCCGCAGCCCGGTGAGCCCGTGGCCGGTCGAGGTCGGCCAGCCGTGCGGCTCGCCGGGGAGCGGCGGGGAGCGGCGGGGGCGCGGCCGTGCCCGGCTGGTCGGTGACGTCGACGACGAGCCGGCCGCCGATGATCCCCATGGTGACGCGCACTCGTACTCCGTTCGGCTCCCCGTGCCGGAGCACGTTGGTCAGCGACTCCTGAATGATGCGGTAGGCCGCCAGATCGAGGTCCGCCGGCAGGCCCGTGAGATCCCGGGAGTCTCCCTGCGTGACGAGCTCGACGGGCACCCCGCAGAGCCGGACCTCGCGCAGCAGGCTCGGGAGTCGGCCGAGTCCCGTCAACGGGGTCCTGGGCGGCTCGTCATGCGCCTCGCGGGCCCTGCCGGTCCCCTCCGGGGTATCCGTCGAGGACGTGGCAGCGGCAGCAGCGGTGGTGGCAGCAGCAGCGGTGGCAGTGGTGGCATTGGCAGCGGCGGCGCTGGTGGCAGCGGCGGCGGTGACGTCGTCCGCGGCCGGGTCCGCCCGCCGGCCGGCCCGGGTGAGCGCCAGGGTGGCCCACAGCTCGTCCAGCGCGTCGACGCTCGTCCGGCGGATGGCCTCCAGGGCCACCTGGGCCTGCTCGGGACGCCGGTCCAGCACATGCAGCGCCACCGCGGCCTGCAGGGAGATAATGGACAGGCTGTGGCCCACGACATCGTGAACCTCGCGAGCCATCCGCAGCCGTTCCTGTTCGATCCGGCGGCGGGTCGCCTCCTCCTTGGCCTGCGCAGAGGCGATGCGGTTGAGTCTGATCAGGGCGCCCACGAACGCGGGAACGGTGCAGGATGCGGCCGTCCCGATCATCGCGATGGCGAACTTCCAGCCGCCGTCGGCGTATCCCCGCAGCAGCGCGACGACCGAGCCGAGGAAGATCAGTAGAACGCAGACCCCCACGGCTCGGCTCGTCGTCCGCTGGTCGTGGCGCAGCCCGACCGCGAGCCCGGCCACGATCACGGGAAAGAACGCGGGGCCGCGCGGGTAGCCGGCGCCGAGGTAGCCGCCGAGGAGCAGGCTCGTGGCCACGAGCATGGCCAACGGGGCCCGGCGGCGCAGGGGGATGGCGGCGGCCAGCAGGGCGAGCAGCACGTAGGCGAAGGCATCCAACGGCCGGGAGGGGGGCACCTGGTCGGCACCCGCCTCCCCGGAACCGCGGAGCAACGCCGCCGCGGTGAATGCGGTGAACAGGACGTCACCGATCACCGGGAAGATGCCGCGCCTGGCCTCCATCTCTCCGACGGTAGCGAGCCGCCGTCGTGCCGACATCCGCCACTGGACGTATCCCGCGTACGGGCCGGGACGCAGCCGGGAGGAGGAAGCGCCCGGCCGGTGGTCGATCGGTTTCGACGTGTCCTTGTGGTGTCCTTGTTACGGGCTGTGTCCTTGTTACGGTTACGCTGCGGCCTAAGGGCTCACGACGGCCGGTGGCGGGGAGGTGCCAGGCGGGTGATCCTCGCGATCGAAGGCGTCGACGGCGCGGGCAAGAACACGCTGACCGGGCGGCTGGTCGCTCGCCTCACCGCCGCCGGCCGCAGCGTCGCGACGCTCGCCTATCCCCGCTATGCGACCGAGCCTCTCGGCCCGGCGGTGCGCGGCCTGCTGGCCGGCGATCCGTGGCTCGCGCCGCTCGCGGCCTCTCCCCGGTCGAGCGCGATGATGTTCGCGCTCGACCGGGCCAACTCCCGTCCCGAACTCGACGCCCTCGTCCGCACGCATGATCTGGTGATCATCGATCGTTACGTGGCGTCGAACGCGGCGTACGGCGCGGCGCGGCTGCCGGCCACCGAGCGGGAGAGCTTTCCCGCCTGGATCGCCGAGCTGGAACTCGGCGCGCTCGCGCTGCCGGTGCCCGATCTCCAGGTCCTGCTGCGGATCCCGGTGGGGACGGCGCGGGCGGGTACGCTCGCCCGCGCCGGGGCCGACCGGGGCCGGGCGCTGGACACCTTCGAGTCCGACGACGGGCTGCAGGAGCGGTGCGCGCGGATGTACGAGGAGTTGGCGGCCCGGAGCTGGGTCTCCCCGTGGCTGGTGGTGGACCGGGAGACCGGTGTCGACACGATCTGCGAACACCTCACCACCCGGTAGGGACGCTACGGGCAGTGAGACCATCCCGGATTTCCCGGATTTCTGGGTTATGGGGACGTAATGAAGTAA
>NZ_CDWRCK010000374.1:0-2997 GCF_977927595.1 Frankia sp. CcWB3 | reverse complement strand
GCGCGGCGAGCGACGTCACTCAGGCCATCACTCGACGGCTGGCCCCGGACGCCTACCAGAGCGACCATGACCGCGCTGCCTACGTCGACGCGGTGCACCGCGCGGTGACGACGATGCAGCGCGAGGTCGTGGAGATGTTGACCCGGCTGGTCGCGGGGCTCGCCGCGCTCGCGATCCCGGCGGCGGCCGCGGTAGACCCCGCCGTCTGGGCCGGGCGCCGCATCGATCTGATCCATCAGACGCTGCGGGCCCTCTTCGACCTGTTCGGCCTGCCCGAGGGCTTCGAGTTCGCCAGAGCCCTGGCAGACGAAGTGGTAACAGGCGCCGCGCCGACGGGTGGCGGGTCGCAGTGGCCCCCTGAGTCGGCCGCAGCGAAAGTCGTGCGCCTGCTGCGCGAAACCCATGCCCGGGGAGCCGATGCGTTCCGGCTGCTCGTCCTCTACGCCCCGGGATGGCATACCGCCGAGGACATCCGCGATGACATCGCCTACGCGGGGGCCTCCCCGGTCGGGCCACCCGGCCAGCCCGCGTCGCGGGCCCCTGATGCGGAGGTGCTCGGAGCCGGTGCCCGCCCGTATTTCGATCGGTTGATCGCAGTCCAGGCCGCGTCGGGACGAGGCGACGGGCCGCTGACGCAGACCGTGCGGCGCATCGCCGGCCTCTACCTGCCCGGCGCGTCCCACGAACCCGGTCCGCCCGGAGCGCTCGAGAACGATCTACATGTCCTGGGTGCGGAGCTCACCGCCCGCATTTCGCCGACCTGGCCGGACGGTCCCGATCCGGCGATCGCATTCCTCCGGGCCTGCCGGCTTGGCCAGCTGAACGCGGCCCGTGTCTTCGGGCTGCTGGTCCGACACGTTCCGAACTGGGACGACGCCTGGGATCTGCACGAAGCCATCCGCCGGGACGGTGCCCCGGGCCAGGGAACCGCCTATCCGGAGGAGGAGCCGTTGACGGATCCGGAGCTGGCCAGAGCGGCGGAGAGGTACTTCCGCCGAACAGTGCGGGGATCGGAGGCAGATCGCCCCTTCCCCGCCGACCTGGAACGCGTCGTGCGCCGACTGGTGGCGCTCTACCTCCCCGACGACCCGCGGCTGCGGGCCGCGAGCGAGCTGCCCGGCTTCGTCGAGAGCCAGGTGATCGCCGCGATCAGCCGACCCGCACCGCTCAGGCGCCGCCTGCTCCCGTGGCGCGCCAGAACCACCAGGCTCGCCATGACCGCCGTGCTCACCGTGACGTTGTGCCTAACCTTGGTAATCTTCATCACCGTGGTGCGCTGATGCGGCGGCGAACAATCACCGTCTCGCGCCCCCCGACACGGGCCGTCACCGTTCACCGGAGGCATCCTTCGTGGCGTCACCGGAGGCATCCTTCGTGGCGCCCGCCTCGCGGCGGGGCCGCCCGGGCGCCGGCCCTACTCGGCCGCGCCCAAGTCTGGAACAATGCGCAGCACTTGTGTCGGTGTCGCGACACATACCCGGTCTCTTCTGAGTTGATGCCCTTAGGTATGAAGGAAGACGGCTGGCGACACGTCCTACAGCGTGATCGTAATTGCTACGGCGAGGACGGAGGCCATGGGTAGCCCGCTGGTACCGATCATGCTCATTGTGGTGCTGCTGGTGGGTGGGCTGGTCTTCGTCATCCTCAACAACCGACCCGTCCGGCCCGGAGAGAACCAGCGACGCTCCCGTGGCCTCAACCATCAGCGCCACCGATACGGTACGGTGCCGATCCGTGACAGCTCTGACATCACCCCGCCCGACGGGATCGTCCCCGGCTTCGCCGAGCCGACGCCGGTCTCCTCGGCAACCGGTGCGACGGGCAACGCGGCGGACAGGTCAGCGGACAGCGCGAGCGGCGTCCCGGACGCAGGCGCGGCATGGGGAGGGGATGTGACCTCGCAGGTTTCCGTCGGCGGCGGTGAAGGCGACCGCGATCCCGAGTCCACCGGCTGGACGCCACCGCCCGCCGGTCAGCCGCACCTCGGGCCCGGTGCCTTCGGTGACGAACGGGCGGATGCCACCCGCTACTACGACCCGGCGACCGGCGACTATCCCCTCCCGCCAGCCGGGGAACACGCGCCGGCTCCGCGCGGTGCCGAGCCGACCCGAACGGTTGAGGACACGCCGTGGGAGAGCTCCCCCACGGCGACGACCATCCCCGTGGCTCCGCCCACTCCCCCGAGGGGGCAGGCGGGCGATCTCATGGCGATCGAGCCGGAGCAGACGACGGCCGCCGCGCTGCGACTCGCCGCCGCGGGGCGCACCCGCCGGGGCAGACGCGGCGGTCCCAACGAGGACGCGTTCGTCGTCGTCGACGGGCTGCTGGCGGTATCGGACGGGGTCGGTGGCGAGGCTGCCGGCCAGATCGCGTCCACGCTGGCGGTCACCACGGTGGCGGGTTTCCGCCCGCAGTACGCCGAGGATCCGCTTGAGGGCCTGCGCAAGGCCGTGGAACGGGCGAACTGGGTGGTCCGGACCCGGGCTCGCGAGGAGCCGGCCTGGCTCGGCATGGCCTGCACGCTGGACGTCGTCATCCTCGGGCGCCAGCAGAGCACCGGCGAGTACCTCACCGTCGCGCACGTGGGTGACAGCTCGGTGTGGTTGCAGCCCGGCAAGGGACGGCCGCGGGCACTGACCACGCCGCACGCGATCCGCAACGGTCCGTTGCTCAACGCCGTCGGGCTCGCTGACGAGATCGAGGCGGACATCTTCAGCGAGCCGGTCCGCGCCGGTGACCGGGTCGTTCTCGCCAGCGACGGCATCACCAAGGTGATGAGCCCGGAACAGCTCGACGGCCTGCTGAGCGCGCTGGGGCCCGAGCCGCCCGAACGGGCCGCGGACGCGCTCGTCGAGGCGGCCCTGCTGGCCGGTGCCCGGGACGACACCACCATCGTCGTCGCGGATCTGGTGTCCGAACCCGCAGCCCGGTGAGTTCGTCCGGTCACCCGGTCACCTGGACACCCGGCGCCCGGCCCGGCGCCCGGACGTCCTAGAC
>NZ_CDWRCK010000373.1:0-3015 GCF_977927595.1 Frankia sp. CcWB3 | reverse complement strand
AAGGCCAGTTCCTCTGGGGCCTCGACCACCTGCTCGGTTCCTTCCGTCGGCAGTTCGGCGGTGGAAACGTCGCGGAATAGGCGAGTTGCCGCGGTAGGCGAGTTCCAGGACGGGATGGGCCTGTTCGACCGCCACCGTGGGCGTGTCGGCCGGCGTGTCGGCCGCGACAACGACGCTGTCAATCAGTATTCCAGGCCACCCCCACCGGCTGCCGCGGCCGCGGTTTCCTTTTCCTCTGGCTTTTCGGCGACGACGGCCTCGGTAGTGAGGAACAGCCCGGCGATGGATGCGGCGTTCTGCAGGGCGGAGCGGGTGACCTTGGTCGGGTCGATGATCCCGGCCTCGAGCATGTTGACGTGCTCGCCGGTGGCGGCGTCCAGCCCCCACCCCGGTTGCAGGTTGCGGACCTTCTCGACCACGACGCCGCCTTCCAGACCGGCATTGATCGCGATCTGCCGGAGCGGCTCGGTCAACGCGCGGCGCACCATCTCGGCCCCGGTCCGCTCGTCCTCGGCCACGTCCAGCCCGTCGAAGACGGCCTCCGAGGCCAGCAGCAGAGCCACCCCACCGCCGGGAACGATGCCCTCCTCAACGGCGGCCTTCGCGTTGCGGACCGCGTCCTCGATGCGGTGCTTACGCTCCCTGAGCTCGACCTCGGTGGCCGCGCCGGCTTTGATGACGGCCACGCCGCCGGCGAGCCTGGCCAGCCGCTCCTGCAGCTTCTCGCGATCGTAGTCGGCGTCCGACTTCTCGATCTCGCTACGGATCTGGCTGACCCGACCGGCGATCTGGCCCGGGTCGCCGGCGCCCTCGATAATGGTCGTGTCATCCTTGGTGACGATAACCTTGCGGGCCTGGCCAAGCAGGTCGAGGTCGGCGTTCTCCAGCCTGAGACCAACCTCCTCACTGATCACCTGACCGCCCGCCAGAACGGCGATATCGCCGAGCATGGCCTTGCGCCGGTCGCCGAAACCCGGCGCCTTCACGGCCACGGACCGGAACGTACCGCGAATCTTGTTGACGACCAGGGTTGCCAGGGCCTCCCCCTCGACGTCCTCGGCGATAACCAGCAGCGGCTTGCCGGCCTGCATGACCTTCTCCAAGAGCGGGAGCATGTCCTTGACCAGCGAAATCTTGATGTTGGCGACCAGGATGTAGGGGTCCTCCAGGACGCACTCCATCCGCTCCTGATCAGTGATGAAGTACGGCGAGATGTAGCCCTTGTCGAAACGCAGACCTTCGGTGAGCTCCAGCTCGAGGCCGAAGGTGTTGCTCTCCTCGACGGTGATGACGCCGTCCCGGCCGACCTTGTCCATCGCCTCGGCGATGATCTGGCCGATCGCGGTGTCCCCGCCGGCCGAGATCGAGGCCGTTGAGGCGATCTGATCCTTGGTTTCCAGATCCCTGGACAGGTCGGCCAGCTCCCCACAGACCCGCTCGACGGCCAGCTCGATGCCACGTTTGAGGGCGATCGGGTTCGCGCCCGCGGCCACGTTCCGCAGGCCCTCGTGGACCAGTGCCTCCGCCAGGACGGTCGCCGTCGTGGTGCCGTCGCCGGCCACCTCGTCGGTCTTCTTGGCGACCTCCTTGACCATCTCGGCGCCGATCTTCTCATACGGATCTTCGAGCTCGATCTCCCTGGCAATGGAGACACCGTCATTGGTGATGGTGGGAACGCCCCACTTCTTCTCCAGGACGACGTTGCGCCCCTTCGGACCGAGCGTCACCTTCACGGCGCCGGCCAGCTGGTTCATGCCACGTTCCAGCCCGCGCCGTGCTTCCTCCTCGTAAGCGATGATCTTTGGCATGATGGTTCCCCTGAAGCAGAACGTGACCGGACCCCGCGAACATCGCAGGCCCATCCTCACGACATGCAATACCTTAATTACAAATCGTCGGTAGCGCCTGCTGGCGGGGCAAGCCGACCGGCTGGACAGGCCGGGCCTGCCGGGGTCCCGGCGGAGGGCGCGCTGGCGGGTCCGGGTACCAGGCACTCAATCGTACCAGGCACTCAGTCAGCTTTGGCCCTCGGGGCCGGTGCTCTGGCCTTCGGGTCCGGTGCTGATCTCGATGTGCTTGGGCTGGCTCCGCTTGGCCTTCGCCAGCCGGATGGTGAGCACTCCGTCGGCCAGGGTGGCGTGCACCGATTCCGGGTCAATGTCACCCGGCACGGCGATGCGGTGCTCGAACCGGCCCACTGGGCGGCTACGGCGGCGCAGTACTCCCGTGCGTTCCCGCTCCTTGATTTCACCGGTGACGAACAGCTCGTTGTCGCGCAGGTCCACGGAGATGTCCTCCCGGCGTACCCCGGGAAGATCGAGATCGATCACGAACGCGTCATCGGTCTCCTCGATGTCGACCGGCTGCACTATGCCACCCAGCAACCGCGCCGGACGGCCCTCGACGCCGCCCATGACGTCGCCGAGCAGATTGCCCATGCGGGTCCAGGCGTCCTCGATCTCCCGGAACGGATCCCATCGTGCCAGCGTTCCCAGGCCTTCTCCGCGTCGTACGGGTAGTGTCATGATCCTCACTCCTTCCGGCCGGGCCGGCCGGCTATCACCTTTGCGTCCAATTGACTATGCCTTGCCTCTACCCCTGCCTCGCCGGCCCGAAAACTGCGGGCCACGGCCGAGGGACACCCGGCTACAGCCGGCTGTAGGGCCAGAATCGGCTTTAGGACCAGAAACCGGCTGTAGGGCCAGGCGCTGCCTGGTGCTGCCCGTCCTGCCGGGCTCAGCCCCCCGATCCCTGTCCTGCCCCGGCCCGGCCCCGACCGGTGTGGCTCTGCCAGCTCTCCTGGTGCTCCAGCTCCCCTGGCAATCAAGGCCTTTTCGTGATCTCTTCCTTCGCCTGCCGACAAGCGATACTCCGTAGGCAATGCGTTTTGCTGGGCAAATCCTGGATAGGTTCCCTGCTGTGGGGTCGGTTTATCCGAGTGAAGCCTGCTCACGGCGTGGGCATGCCCGATTCGTCATAGGAGTCGAAATGAAATAACTTGCGCGTTTCGAACCC
>NZ_CDWRCK010000372.1:0-3018 GCF_977927595.1 Frankia sp. CcWB3 | reverse complement strand
AACTCCGGGCCATACCCACCGATCATCTCCTCGGCGGGCAGGCCGGAGGCCCTGGCAGCCGCCTGGTTCACCGCCCGGTAGCGCAGGCCGCGGTCGAGGACCGCAAATATGATCGGCGCCGTGTCGAACACCTGCAGACACAGCAGCGCATCTTCCCACCGGGCGAGTGCCCGCGGGGCCGGCCAGCCGAGCCAAGGCCCGCAGGTGTCGCCACGCACCTGACCATCGGGCTGCGGCGTCGGGTTCATGTCGGGACCAGTCCTGCCGGGGCCGGAGCCGCCGGTCACCGTCGGAGACTCGGGCGGGTGGATCTGCGTCCAAGTGTGGGACAGTACCACCACCGGTGCGAACGGAAGCGGCAGCAGCACCCCGAAAGCAGCAGCACTCCAAAGACAGGGGGTGCCGGGCCGGGTGCCGCCAGCGGGCCCTCCATGCCTGGTGCGCCCGTGCCTGGTGCGCCCGTGCGCGGTACGCCCGTGCGCGGTGGCACTACGACCCCGCTGGGCGCCGGGAGGTCCGACGGTCGGCGCGGGCCAAGACGACGGCCACGACCAGGTAGGGCACGCTCGCCGCGGCGAACAGCGGCCCCGGAGCCGCCCAGGTCGACCCCACCGCGTAGCCGGCGAACACGGCGACCGCCCCCACCTCGGAGCCGACCGCCGCCATCGAGATGACCGTCGCCCTGACCCGGTCGGGGATCACCGCCTGCAGCCGGGCGTCGGCCGTGGCGATCGCCCACTCGAAGATCCCAAACGCGACGGCGACGCCGACGGATCCCGCGGGACGACCGCTGATCGCCCCCACGGTCAGGCAGACCGCCGCGGTCGCAAGCAGCATCGGCATCCGCGCCGCCCCCGGCCCGTGAACCAGCCGCCCACCAAGCCCCCGGCCGACACGAGCAGCACCCACAGCGCCACCTCGGCCGCCGGGGCACCCGTCGACGCGACGAGAAGCGGAACGTATTCGTCGAGCGCGGTGAAACCCGTGACGACCGCCACTACCACTAGGGCCCGGCGCACCGCGGGCACCCGTCCCGCCTCGGCCAGACCCGTCCGCCACACCGCCGCGAAGCCCCGGCCGGTCCCCGCATCGCCGTTCCGATCGCCGCCGTTCCGATCGCCGGGCCGGCCGCTACCAGTCTCGCCGCGCTCCCCGGCCCTTGCGGCCCGCGCCGTCCTCCCGCTTCTTCCGTCAGGGCCGAACTCACCGCCACCAGAATGATCATCTTTGCAGTGATCAGGGCCGTCCAAGTAGTCGGGGCCGTCGAGGTGTCCCCGGGAGTCGGGTAGCGACGCCCCGAGCGGTACCCCAAGCAGGACCACGGCGACGCTGGCGATTCCCACGGCTCGGTAACCACCGATAGCGATGACGGGGGACGCGAGCCCGGTAGCGACGAGGACAGCGGCCGAGGCGAAGGATCGCGACCGGCCAATCAGCCTGGGATAGGCGGCGACCGCGTCCAGCCGGGTCAGTTCGGTGTAGACGACAGCCTGGAGCGTGCCCGACCGTAGTGCGCTGCCCGCCCCCCAGAACACGAACCCGGCGGCAAACGCCGCAAAGCATGGCTTAAACGTCCACAGCGCGAAACCGAGTGCCGCCAGCGCCGGACCGATCATCAACAGCAGCCGCCGAGAGACCGTATCCGCCCACAGCCCGGAGGGGATCTCCAGGAGGGAGGACGTCACCGACCACACGATGAACAGCGCGGAAATCTCCGCCGGCGACAACCCGGCGTCGACGAACAACAGCGGGTACACCGGGTAGAGCAGGACGAGCTCGTCGCAGAACGCGTAGGCGTACAGCCGGCGCGCGAGCCCGGACTCAGGTGCGGATCAACATCGCCAGGCCATATTCCCCAGCCTAGCGCCGCAGCCGCGAAGTGGGCTACCCCGTTGCGTAGCCGGAGGCCGGCGAATTTGGGGGACCTGAGGACGGTCTGCGGGCCCTGGACCGTGCCTTGCTCCCCATAACGTGGCCGCCGCGCGATCAGGCGGACCCGTGTCCGGGACCCGGCCAGGTCGACGCGACGGTCAGGCGTCGAAGAGATCGCTGACGGACTCGCCGTTGTGGATGCGGCGGATGGCCTCGGCGAGTGCCGGGGCAACCGTGAGGATCTTCAGCTTCGGCACCCGGTCCCCCGCCGGAATCGGCACCGTGTTCGTGCACACGATCTCGGCGACCTCGGGCTGGTCGCCGATGCGCTTAAGCGCACCCGCCGCGAACAGCCCGTGCGTGCACGCCACCCGCACCGACCGCACGTTCAGCTCACGCAGCCGCTCGAGCAGCTCGAGCACGGTGCTGCCCTTGGCGATCTCGTCGTCGAACACGATGACGTCCCGGCCGGCCACGTCACCGATGACCGTGCTGATGCTGACCCGGTCGTCGGCGAAACGCTGCTTGGCCCCCGCCGCCACCCGCACCCCGAGCATCCGGGCGAACGCCGCCGCTTCCTTGGCGTTGCCGAGGTCCGGGGAGACCACCGTCGTGTTCGACAGCTCGTAGCGGCGGAAATGCGCGGCGAGTTCCCGCAATGCATGCAGATGATCCACCGGCACGCTGAAGAAACCGTGGACCTGCGGCGAGTGCAGGGTCATCGCGAGGACGCGGTTCGCACCCGCGGTGACGAGCAGGTCCGCGACCAGCCGCCCGCCGATCGAGATCCGCGGCGCGTCCTTCTTGTCCGAGCGGGCGTAGGCATAGTGCGGCAGCACGACCGTCGTGCGCGCCGCCGACGCCCCGCGCGCCGCGTCCAGCATCAGCAGCAGCTCGACGAGGTTCTCCTGCACCGGTGCGACCAGCGGCTGGATGAGGAACACGTCGCGTTCCCGGCAGTTCGCGGGAAGCTGGACCTCCAGGCAGTCGTTGGCGAAACGCTGCACCCGCACCCGATGCAGCGGCACGTCGAGGTGTGTGCAGATCTCCTCGGCGAGACTCGGATGGGCACTGCCGCTGAAGACGGCGATGTCTCGCACGAACCGCTCCTTGTTCCCTGTTCTCGGTGTCCCCGGGGTCTCTGTG
>NZ_CDWRCK010000371.1:0-3036 GCF_977927595.1 Frankia sp. CcWB3 | reverse complement strand
GGATCATGCAATCCGAAAATCACCATCAGATCCACGGCCAGCCTCGGGACATACTTCCCAAACAGGCCCTAGAAGATGCGGGGCGATTCGCGACCGAGGACCTCCCCGAGGTCGGCGTGCCGGCGGATCGGCGGGCGACGCTCGTTAACGAATTCGGCGCCTGGGGGATGCTACGCGCCTGTCGCCACCTCAGGGACGACATGACGGAGGCCGAGGTGCGGGCACAGCTTGTCGTCGACAGTGGGGTGGCCCGCCTCCGCAAGCTGATCGTCGATCATTTCGGTAACCGCGCGGCGCTCATTAAGCTCGACCGGGGTCTCGGCGAAGTCCAGACCGCCGTCACCCGATGTCGGTCCGAGGCCGGACGGTCAGGGAGGTCACCGTCGCCCGAGGTCACGGCTGTGGCGGCGATGATCGAGCAAACCCGCAGCGATGTTCACGGCTTCCGCGAACTCGCCGCGCTGCGGGACTACTACCGGGGCGTCCTGACCCTGACGGACAGCGAAGCGGTTGACCTGCTCACCGTGACTGGCGAACACGGTGTCAGCTGCGCGGCCCGGCTCGGGCTGAGCGAGGAGGCGTCACCCGCGGCGATGTCACGGCGGGCCGAGGAGCGGATCGGCGCATGGGCGCGCAGGTGCGCGCAGCCATTGCTCGACCTGCCGACCGCGAACGCGGCGAGGACAGTCCTGGCCAGCTACGAACGCTTATCGTACCGGGTCGCCGACGCCCGGCGCCTGCTCGAGACGATGGAGCTGTAAATGCCCGCGGCTGTGATGCCAGTCATCGCGCCCCGCCGAGGAGAACGAACCGATGAGCCGGCGAATCAGGCTGTCACGCCTGCTTCCAGGCGCTGGCGCGCGGGCGGCACTGCGCGCGTCCGAAGCGGAGCTTGCCGAGACGCGGGCCGCGTTCGACGAGGAACGCGCGCGGACCACCGACCTACGAAACCGGCTCGAGGCCGCCGAACGCGACCTCGCCGACCTCGCCAGCGCACCGGACCAGCCCGCAGCGGACAGCGCGGGCGCCGTCAGCCTCGATCCGGCCAGCGCTGACCCACCCGGCCAGAACTCGGCTGGCCGAGACGAAGCCGGCCAGGGCCGGGCCAGCGTGGAACTCGGCGCCGACGCCGGTCGGGAAAGCCGGGCGCGGGAGCCAGCTTGGGCGGCCGAGCCGCATCCCGTCGTGGACCAGACCATCGCTCTCGTGGAGCAACTCGCTGATCTCACCAAACCAGAGCCGAGATCCGCCGAAGAGAACCTCGCGATAATGGAATGGTTGGGCGAGCAGGCGACGAAGGTGCTCGACCAGTGCGACGTGGTCCGTATCACCGACAACGGTCCGGTCGACCCCGACCGACATGAAATCGTCGCCACCCGTACTACCGGGCAGGCGGACCTGGCCGAATGGATCGCCGCGACGGTGCGCCCTGGTTACGCCTGGCGCGGCCAGCTCCTCCGGCCCGCGGCGGTCGTCGTCTACAGGTACGCCGACGAGGCTGGCCAGCCCGGCGGCGAACACTGAGAGCCGGATCCGCCGGGCGGCCACCGCGGCCTGCCGACCGGGAAGCCGCGCCGAACGGGGAGAAAGATGAGTGACCTGGAAGACCTCCGCGTTGAGGTTCTCGCAATGTTTCCGGAGGTTGTCGGCCTACTCGGCGACGACCTGTCGGAGGGCGGGCGGGCTCGGCTCGACCGGGCATGGGAGAAGCTTCGGTCGGGCCAATACAAGGTGGTCACCTGCGGCGAGTTCCGGCGGGGCAAGTCAAGCCTGCTCAATGCGATCGTGGAACGCAGCGGCCTGTTCCCGGTGGACGTGGACGTCACGACCTGCGTCGTCGTGACCCTGGAGTGGGGAGACACCGAGGGAGCGACGGTCTATTTCGCTGACCGACCAGCGATCCCTGTGCCGCTCGGAGAGGTGCGCGAGTACGTTACCGAGCAGGCCAATCCAGACAACCGCAAGAACATCCAGCGGGTGGCGATGACCGCGCCGATCGAGATCCTCTCGTCGGGGCTGGTGCTCGCGGACACACCTGGTGTCGGTTCCGACAACCCCGCGCACCGCGACGCCACCGTCAAGGTGCTGCCCGAGGCCGACGCGATCCTGTTCGTCTGTACCGCCACCGATCCGCTGTCGGCCAGCGAACTGCGCTTTCTCCGGGAGGACACGTACCGCGCCTGCCCCGTGGTCGTCGCCGCGGTCACCATGATCGACAAAAAGCCCGACCCGGCACCCGTCGTGGCCGCAGCCCGCGAACGAGTGGCCAAGGAGACCAACATCGCAGAGGCCGACGTCGTCGTCATGCCGGTGTCGGCGAACCGCAAATGGCGGGCGCTGGCCAAGAGCGACGAGGCAATGCTCGCGAAGTCAGGGCTGCCGGCACTCGAGGACCAGATGTGGAACGGCTTGGGTGCCACCTGCGGCGCCGCCCAGCTCGACGAGGCGATCGACGCGATGACCACCGAGATCCACCGCGTGGCCGAGATACTCCGCACCCAGTTGGCGGGCCTCGAAGGCAGCGACGACGTCGAGGCGATGGAAGCGAAACTGCAAGACGCCATGGCGCGGGCCGACAACCTGACGAAGAAAGGCGCGCAATGGCGGCAGGACTTGGCCGAGGACGTCGATTTCAAAGCCCGTCCGATCCGCCGCAAGCTCGAAGTATCGCTGAGCGAGGAGCGGGCGGCGTTCCATGGCAAGGCAGACACTGACGAAGGCCGGTCGAATCCAGACAAGCTCGTGAGCGACACGACTCATACGATGACCGTCACATACCAGCAAGCGATATTGTCCTTCAACCGCGCCGCCGACGAGGTGACGAAAGAATACCGCGAGCTGACCAAGCTTTCGCTGGACGCACACGTCGCGAACTCCGAACCGTTTGTATCGGAGGTGAAGCTGTCGGACGACGCGCTCGAGGAGGACCGGGAGGGGTTCGTCGTGTGGTAAACATTCACCTGCTTTAGTGATCTTGCTGTAGGTGACGGTTCACGGGCATGGCTGTGGGCCGCGCCGGGCGGGGTGGTTGGGGTC
>NZ_CDWRCK010000370.1:0-3041 GCF_977927595.1 Frankia sp. CcWB3 | reverse complement strand
AGATCACGAATCTACGTGAATGTTTACGTTACTTCCTCCCCTGAATTCGGCGGTCCCACGACGAGTGCGCGATCGGCGGCCTGGTAAGTCGGGATCAGGCCGACCGGGCCGACCGGGCCGGCGGGGAGACATCCACGGAACCCTCACTAAAGTAGCCGTCCAGAGAAGTTGCCCGATGAACGGGCACGGACGGCATGAACGGGCACGGACGGGGAGGATCGGGGAGGACCGTGGTAGGCCATGCGGGACTGGTCGTCGCCGGCCGTTACCGACTCCAGGATCGCCTCGGGGCTGGCGGGATGGGGGCCGTCTGGCGGGCGACCGACCAGATGCTGCGGGTCGACGTCGCGCTCAAGGAAGTCTCGATCCCCGTCGACTCGACGCCGGGGGAGTGGACCGAACGGATCGCCCGCGCACGGGGGGAAGGGATGAACGCCGCCCGCCTTCGGGGTCATCCCGGGATCGTCAGCGTCCATGACGTGGTCGAGGACGGCGGGCTGCCGTGGATCGTCATGGACCTCATCATCCCGGCTCGGTCGGTAGCGGACCGGCTGCGGGGATCGGGCGGGCTACGGCCGGATGAGACGGCGTCGATCGGAGCCGCGGTCGCCGATGCCCTTGCCTTCGCCCACGCGAAGGGCGTCGTTCATCGCGACATCAAACCGGGCAACATCCTGCTGGCGGAGAATGGCCGGGCACTCGTCACCGACTTCGGTATCGCCGCGCACAACGACGACAGTCGGATGACCGCAGCCGGAGTGGTCGGCACCATCGCCTATGTCGCTCCCGAACGGCTCGGCGGTCAGCCCGCGGACGGACGTAGTGACGTGTTCTCCCTGGGAGTCACCCTTTACCAGATGGTGGAGGGGAGGTTACCGTTCCAGGCCGACACGACCGCCGGGCTGCTCAGCGCGATCCTGTTCGAACCGCCGCGCCCGACCGTGCTCGCCGGTCGGCTCCAGCCGGTGCTGGAGGCGATGCTCGAGAAGGACCCGGCAGTCCGGCTGGATGCCGCGGCTGCCGCGCGCGCCCTCGCCTCCCTCGCGGCCGGGGGACCGGCATCACCGGTGCTGGTACCGCCACAGGTGCCAGCACCGGTATCGCCACCGGCACCACCGCTGCCACCGGCACCACCGCCGGCACAGGCACCGACACCGCTGTTGCCGCGGGTACCTACGGTCTCGCGACCGGCAACGGCCCTGCTGCCGCCCGTCGGCGAGCCGGAGGCAGGCGGTTCGCGGTGGCCCGACTCCGGGATGCCTGGGACGCCCGGGGCGCCTGGCCGCCCCTCGGGACGGGTGTGGCTCGTGGCCGGGACGTTGACAGCCGTCCTCGCGATCCTGGCCGGGGTGTTCCTCGCCCGCGGTGGTGTCGGCACCCATCCGGGCGACGGGTCCCTGACCGGCACCGCGTCCTCGACGGTGGCCGCGACCGGACCGGAAGACGGCGTCCCGAAGGTATCGCCGTCCGCGGCCGCGAGCGGTGCGGGGAGCGGGGCCGGGACCAGTGCGGGGACCAGTGCGGGGACCGGGGCGCGAACGAGCTCGGCCACCGCAGCCGGCTCCCCCCGGCCGTCCCAGGAGCTCACCGTCGTGCCCTCCTTCTCCGCCGCCGCGCCCGGGGTGTCGCAGTACAGCGCCGACTATTACGCAACTCTCACCAGAAGCCGGCAGGACGGCTTCCTGCTGCGGGTCGGATTCGACGCGACCGGCCGTAGCGACCTGCGGGATCCGCGGACATCCTGCGTGCTGGTCTCGTCGGGTTCTCGCGAGTTCCGGCTGTTTCCCGTCCAGGCCGAGGTGCCGGTGAGCTCCTCCGGACGGTATTCCGGAACACTGACGTTCTCGCTCGCGCTGCCGGGAAGCTACCGTTTCCGCTACTCGTGCCAGGCGGACTACTCGCCTGCGCTCCTCGGCACGGTGACGATGCCGTCGGTGGCGGTGAGCGTTTATGACGACAACTACTTCGTGAATGTGCTGGAGGTACGCGTCGGAGCCGGTCGGACGGTCGTGTTGTTCGCCGCCGCGGGAGCGGCGGATCTCCGGGTGCCGGCTACGTCGTGCCTTCGGTCGGAAGGCGGGATCCGTAAGCCTGTCGTGGAGCTGAAGACCTCGCGGAAGTCGCTGACGGGGGCGACGTACATCGGAACGATGCGATTCGAGGGGACCCCGCCGGCTACCTTCGTCTATTCCTGCTCCGATTACTCGCCTGTCAACCTGTGACGGCGGTCGGGTCGGCAGGCCTGTCGCAGACCCGTCTTCGAACGTGTGTTTGATAATGTCGAAGCATGGAGATCGCGGCGTTCCAGGCCTCGTTGCTCGATGACGCCCCGGCGGTCGAGGTCGGTCCACTCGGGACGTCCGTCCAGCGAGTCGGGCTCGCGCGGGGCGCGTGGGTCGATGTGCGGCCCCGCTGGATCGTTGGAGCCGACGTGCTCTTCGAGCGGCTGCGTGATCGTGTCCCCTGGCGGGCGGAGCAACGGACGATGTACGACAGGGTCGTCGACATTCCCCGGCTGCTCGCCTTCTACGACGAGCGTGCGTCGCTGCCCGACCCGGCGCTCGACGCGGCGAAGCGGGTCCTCGACGAGCACTATGCGGCCGAGCTGGGCGAGGGCTTCGCCACCGCCGGGCTGTGCCTGTATCGCGACGGGCGTGACAGTGTGGCCTGGCATGGCGATCGCGTCGGGCCGGGTGGTGTCCGCGACACCATAGTCGCGATCGCCGTCTTAGGTGCTCCGCGGGCGTTGCTGCTGCGGCCTCGGGGCGGGGGCGGTCCGACGATCCGGCACGACCTGGGTCACGGCGACCTGCTCGTGATGGGAGGCAGCTGCCAGCGCACGTGGGACCATGCCGTGCCCAAGACGGCGCGGCCGGTGGGGCCGCGGATCAGTGTTCAGTTCCGCCCGCGCGGCGTGCGCTGAGCCGCTGCCCCTCAGCGAGCGGAAAGCCACGGAATATCCGGCCTCGGACCACCACCACCACCCGCCGGCAGGTCGCCTCCCACCATCGGATCCCGGGCGGAGTGGGGCAGGGCAGGGC
>NZ_CDWRCK010000369.1:0-3048 GCF_977927595.1 Frankia sp. CcWB3 | reverse complement strand
AGGTCAACCGGCCGCCGCGAAGCCCAGGGCGGCCAGTAGCCGGGGACCGACCGTGGTGCTCGTTCCCGCTCCGAGCGTGAGCAGTAGGACCCCCCGCGACGCCTCGTCGCTCAGGGCGGCGCGGACGTCCGTGGCGAGTCGTTCGACGAGTTCGGACCAGGACACGTAGTACGTTGCCGCCGGCTCGCTCACCCGCTTGACCAGGTCGACGGCATGCAGACCGAGGTCGTCGGTCTCGCGGGCGGCATAGATGTCGGTGACGTATACCCGGTCGGCGTCGCTGAACGCGGCCGCGAAGTCATCCAGCAGCGCGGCGAACCGACTGAACGTATGTGGCTGGAGTACCGCCCAGATCTGCCGTCCCCGAGCCCGCGAACGGGCCGCGGCGAGCGTCAGACGGATCTCCGTCGGATGATGCGCGTAGTCGTCGATCACCTCCAGGCTGCCCGGACCTCCGGCGGGCCCGGTGCCGGTGCTGCCGGTGCTGCCGTTCCAGAAGCCCACGAACTCGAACCGTCGGGCCGCGCCGGTGAAGGTCGTCAGGGTGGTGAGGGTCTGGGCGGGAGCGACTCCCAGTTCGGTGGCGGTGGCGAGGACCGCGAGCGCGTTCAGCACCGAGTGTCGGCCGGGTATCGTCAGGGTCAGCGCACCGACCTCCTGGCCGGCCCGCAGGACGGTCGCCCCGGTCATGTCGTCCCCCGCGGTGGTGACGACGTCGACCGCGCGCCAGTGGCGTTCCGGCTCGAAGCCGTAGTCGATCACCGCGACGTCATTCACCGCGACGTCCTTATTCACCGCGACGTCCTTGCCGGGCCGCTGGCGACCCAGCTCGGTGAGGACGGCGACCACCCCGGGATGATCTCCGCAGACAACCAGTCGTCCACCCGGCCGGACCCGTCGGGCGAACGCGGCGAAGGCTGCCCGGACCGATGCCTCGTCGGGGAAGACGTCGGGGTGCTCCCACTCAACGTTGGTGATGACGGCGATGCTCGGGTCGAGGCCCGCGAAGGCGCCGCCGTACTCGTCGGACTCCAGGACGAAGACGTCGCCGGAGCCGGCCAGCGCGTTCCCCCCCAGCTGTGACACCTCTGCGCCGATGACCGCCGTGGGATCCAGCCCGGCGGCGCGCAGGACCAGGGTGAGCATCGCCGAGGTGGTCGACTTGCCGTGCGAACCGGCGACGGCGACCAGCCGGTACCCGGCGGTGAGCTCCGGTAGCCATTCCGAACGGCGGCGCACGGGCAGACCGAGCGCGCGGGCGGCGACGATCTCCGGATGGTCGTCGGGCAGCGCGCTGGACGCGACCACGACATCCGCACCGGCGAGCTCGGCGGCGACGGCGGCCGGACCGGGCGTGGCCCCGATCCGGATCGGTACCCCCCGTGCGCGTAGGGTCGCCACCCGGGGCGAGTCCTCGGAGTCGCTGCCGCTCACCGTCCCGCCGCCCGCGAGATGGATCTGGGCCAGCGGAGACAGGCCGCTGCCTCCGATGCCGAGGAAATGGACGTGCTGGGTGCGCTGACCGGTCACGGGAGGCAGTACACCATCATCGGCTCCGGGGATGGTGAGGTCCCTTGATCCGTGGCACGGCCGGGTGCCGGGATCCGTACATTGAGCGGGACCCGTACATTGAGACGAAGCCCTCGCCGGCTGTCCAGGGGAGGTCGCCAGAGGCGAGCCACGGCTATCACAGACCCCTTCCGGGGCGGGGGCCCCGCATGGTGGCGAAGCCACCATGCGGGGAAAGTTGTGACGCGCCGACAGCGTCCTTGACCACCGCCGGAGCCGTGCCTACTGTCCGATCCACAGTCGGAAGTTGACATAACTGTAACCGTCTAGCTGACGGTGAAGGTTGAGGCTTCGACTGCTTTCCCGCTCGCCGCGTGGCTCCGCCTTCCCGCGGCGGCGCAGGGGCGGGGTAACCCCCGTCCGACCACCGACGCCGCTGGAGGACCGACACCGCATGGCTGCCCCACAGAACTATCTCGCGGTCATCAAGGTCGTCGGGATCGGTGGTGGTGGCGTCAACGCCGTCAACCGGATGATCGAAGTCGGTCTCAAGGGCGTCGAGTTCATCGCCATCAACACCGACGCCCAGGCCCTGCTCATGAGCGACGCCGACGTGAAACTCGACGTCGGCCGTGAGCTCACCCGAGGCCTCGGCGCCGGAGCCGACCCCGAGGTCGGCCGCCAGGCTGCCGAGGATCACCGGGAGGAGATCGAGGAGGTCCTCAAGGGGGCCGACATGGTCTTCGTCACCGCGGGTGAGGGTGGTGGCACGGGTACCGGCGGTGCGCCGGTCGTCGCGAACGTCGCCCGCTCCCTCGGAGCACTCACCATCGGTGTGGTCACCCGGCCGTTCACCTTCGAGGGTCGGCGCCGGGCCACCCAGGCTGACACCGGTATTGACACTCTTCGTAATGAGGTCGATACCCTCATTGTCATCCCGAACGACCGTCTGCTGGCGATGACGGACCGGGACATCAGCGTTCTCGACGCCTTCCGCAGCGCCGACCAGGTGCTGCTCTCCGGTGTCCAGGGCATCACCGACCTGATCACCACGCCCGGCCTGATCAACCTGGACTTCGCCGACGTCAAGACGGTCATGTCCCATGCCGGCAGCGCCCTGATGGGCATCGGACGGGCCCGCGGCGACGACCGGGCCACCGTCGCCGCCGAACAGGCCATCGCGTCCCCCCTGCTCGAGGCGAGCATGGACGGGGCCCAGGGGGTGCTGCTCAACATCTCGGGTGGGTCGGACCTCGGCCTGTTCGAGATCAACGCGGCCGCCGAACTGGTCGCCGACGCGGCCCACCCGGAAGCGAACATCATCTTCGGTGCGGTCATCGACGACGCACTCGGGGACGAGGTGCGGGTGACGGTCATCGCCGCCGGCTTCGACACCGTCCAGGACCGGCGGACCCGCACCCTCAACGCCGCGGGGCAGTGGCGCCCGCCGGGGCCGGCCGGCGGGTCGGCTGCCGGGCCGCCGACCGTGGCCGCCCCGGCCACCTCGCCCGCGACAACGATCCTGCCGCCGCTGCCGAC
>NZ_CDWRCK010000368.1:980-3400 GCF_977927595.1 Frankia sp. CcWB3 | reverse complement strand
CCCCCGGTCGACGAGTAACGTTAGGTATGTCGCTGGCGGGTGGTCGGGCCCGCGGGCGCAACGGGAGCTCGGCGGTGATCATGGCCACCGCCGGGCGTACAGGTGCGGAGCGGCCCGATGCTGTGCGGGACGGGATCGCCGCGCAGGACTCAGTTCTCCCCGGACGCGGCGCTGACCTCGCTTGACGTGCCGATGCTCGCCACGTGTTTCTCGCCCCAGGTGGCGAGCGGCCACAACGCCTCCATGAGCGTCGAGCCGAGATCGGTCAACGAGTACTCGACCTTTGGCGGGACCTGGTCGTAGACCTGCCGCAGCACCACTCCGTCCGTCTCCAGCTCTCTGAGCTGCTGGATCAGCATCTTCTCGCTCACCCCCGGAAGCCCCCTGCGCAGCTGGCCAAAACGGCGCCGGTGCGACTGTAGCTCCCAGAGAATCAGCGCCTTCCACTTGCCTCCGACGATGTCCATGGCAGCGTCCAGACCACACAGGTACGGCTGATGGGCCACTGCAGCCTCCCCATTACCGATATGCCAGTACCGGCGGCGACGATGTGTACGCGCGCACCAATTCAAGCACGAGGGGACGGAGCAGGCGGGCCGCCAGCGGATGCGTGGCGGTTTCAGCGGCCACAGGCAGGTCACAGACCGGGCCGCAGGGGTCTGTTGCCTCTTGCGTAGGTCGCTACGCGATCGCTGACGCGACGGCCCTGCGGGCCGCCCTTGACCCCGAAGACCTCTGCGGCCCCTGGGGTCAGGGCACAGGGGCAGGCGGGACCTGCCCCAGCACAGCGCGCGGCGCGCCCGCGAGATCACAAAGCCTAAAGATGATCTAGTATCGGCAAGCAGAGAGAACAGGAACCACCCCGCACACAGAGAACTTGACAGCACCGTCGGGGCCCGCCACGCCAACGCCGCCCCGGTCGCGCTCGCGCTGTCCCACGCCGCCCAGGAGTAGAAACCCCGGTCGGCGGTCAGCAGTTCGTCCGCCCTCAGCCGCGGGTACAACCGTCCGGCGAGGGTCTTCTCCCCGACGTGGTAGGCGGCGACGAAGGCGTGGGTGCCGCACTCGGCCAACGCCACCACCCGGGCCTTCGGGAACGCCGACCGGTTCTCCCCCGACCCCGCGTACCCGAACCCGGCGGCGTTCTCCTTGCTGTCCGGCACGTCGACGTCGAACCCGTCGATCGCCAGCAGCCTCCAGCCACACAGGAACGACCCGCGCGCCGTGCCCAACGCCGTCGCGGCGGCGCCCGGCCCGGCCGTCCCGGCGACCGGCCCGCACGTCCGCTCGAACAACTCGGGGAACACTGTCCGGCCCAGGCGTTTGCGGGCTTGGGTGATAACGCTGGCCGTCGGCACGCTCCAGGCGGCGTTCCAGCAGCCCCACCGGTCCAACGACCCGGTGACCTTGGTCGCGACCTCTTCGTCGTCGTCGGGCAACAGGCACAACGCCAACGTCAGATAGGTGACCACATGCGCGGGCAGCTTGCCCTCCGAACGTCTCTCCCGCACGCCGCACACGGCGATCGCCGCATCCACCGCGTCCCGCGGCACCGAGTCGACCAGCACCCCCAACGTCACCTGGTCAGGACGCACATCCGCACGATCCAGCCCATCCACACTCACAGCCGATGATCAAAACAGGCACATCGTCGCACGTCACCCAGCCACGCCGCGCAACCCCAAAACCAGCCAACAAGATCGACTTAGGCTACGTGACATTGGGCCAGGACCGGGTAAATCGTGCCTGAGGGCAGGCCCGCAACCTTGATCCAATGGGGGGCGATGCCTGTTCAGCTTCCGCCCTCACCCGCCACGCGGCGTAAGCCATGGACCGTACTCGGAGACGATGGCCCGGTCGCGCTGATCGAGCACTATCTGGGGCACCTGACCGACCTTGAGCGACCCCGAACACCGTGCAGGCGCACCCCCACGATCTGAGCTTGTCGTTTAACTTGTTTGTCCCTCAGATCCTGTGGCCGTTGACCTGTCCGTGGTCTTCCCGACCGGTTGGATGATCGCTTGTCGTCGGTTGGCGCGGCCGGGTGGGCGACCGGGGCCGGGTCGGGTGGATTTCGGCGCGCGGGCCGGAAGCGGTGTCTTCGGGCGGAGTGGCTCAGGGGACCGGATTTTCGGGGCGGTCCAGCCGAGGGTCTGTTTGAACAGGCGGACGGTGTGTTCCCGGCCGAAGCGGCGCAGGAACGCCTGCCAGGCGCGGTCGACGTCGGTACCTGGGCGGCGGTCACCGTGGTGAGGTCGTCGTCGGGACCGAGGCGGCCCGCGGGAGCGGCAGCCCGGCCAGCGGCCGTCGCAGCCGCTCCACCTCCAGCCGGCCGTGGTTCACCGCGCCGTACAACGCGCCGTGCCCCCGGCGGTGCTCCGCCGTCAGCGACAGGCCGACCAGGTCACGGACCGGGCCGG
>NZ_CDWRCK010000368.1:0-663 GCF_977927595.1 Frankia sp. CcWB3 | reverse complement strand
TGGGCTGGCGGTCGCGGTCCTGGCGGCGCTGCTCGCCGGTGCGGGCCAGCTCCTCGTCTGCACAGAATGCGCAAAAAACCATTTATTCACAAAACTTGCCGACTTGCCGGCTAGTTCGTAGCGTTTTTGGAAGGGCGGCAAAGCCTCCCGGCCGGAAGAGCTCGGACGGACTATCGCCCAGCGGATGAACGATGTGGATGAACGATTCGGAGGTGGCGGGATGACGTCCATAGCCGCGGGAGCCGCGGGCAAGCCGCCGGTGAGCGGTGAGCCAGCCGAGGGTGCGTTCGACCACCCCTCGTCCCGGCAGGGCCAGGGCCCCGGAGATTTTCCGGCCGGGGTTCTCCCGGGCGGTCTCGACGGTGGCCTTCAGGATGGTCCATGACCCCCGCGGGCCGGACCCCGCCCCGCGACGCGCCCTGGACCCTGGCGGTCACGCCCTTGTCCTTCCACCGGTCGAAGAAGCCGCAGACCGCCCGCCACGCCGGGAAGCCCGCCGGCAGCGCCCGCCACACGATCCCGTTGCAGGCCACGTACCGGAAGGCGCCCACGATGCCCCGGCGAGGGCCCGCCCCGGGCCGGCCGCCCCTCGGCACCGGCGGCAACACCGCTTCGGCAACCACCCACCCGGCGTCGCCCAGACCCGACCAGTACCGGTATATA
>NZ_CDWRCK010000367.1:0-3139 GCF_977927595.1 Frankia sp. CcWB3 | reverse complement strand
CACCAATAGACGATCATGAGAGGGCCAGTTCGATCACAAGATCAGCGACAGATCCGGTCACCGTCCCAGGGCGGCCTGGACCCGCCGCCAGTCGGCGATGACCGGGCCCACCAGCGTCGTGTGCGGGGCGGAGAACAGGGTCGTGGCGTACCGGTGCAGCCGGTCGTCGAGTTCGGTGAGCGTCACCGGATCGGGATCGGCGAACGTGATCTCCCGGGAGAGTACCGCCGCGGCCCGTCCAGCGGCAGCCAGACCGAGCCGGTCCGAGGCCCGGGTGGGCGACAGTTCCATGCCGTTCATGACCATCCCCTCACGTTCCGGCCGGTGCCTCGTGGCGCACCGGTCACAGCCCGGCGACGGATGTTCGACCGGGCGGGGACCATGCTTCGTTGCGTCGTCCCGTGGCTGGGGCCGCCGCCGGTCGGCACGGCCGGCTGTACGCCGATGATGCTGGTGAACCTGCACGGTTCACCCCAGTGCGTAGCTGATCCGGCAAACACTGTGACCAGTCGCAAGCTACCGCGCAAGAGGGGGGTAGTGTACAGCGGTTTGACAGATTGATCAGAGTCTGCTCCTGGTCCGCCCCGGACAGTTCGGACGTTCCCGATGATCGAGCTCGGGGTCCGCCCCCGCTGTGCCCGCCCCCGCCGGTGAGGTGGCCGCGGCGCAGGTCAGGCAGGCCAGGCAGGTCGGGGGGCGCGGTGTTCCCGGTCGTCGAGCCATCGGTCCAGATCCTGTCCCCTCGACACCCCGCCGCCGCCAACCCGCGATCCGTCAGATAACTCACAGGCGGATAACCCACCTGCCAGGGGCAAGCCCTGACTCCCTGTGGCCGGGCCACCCTGCCGGTAGGGAGAACTGTGGTAGGGAGAGGCAGTGGATTTCCGCGGACAGACCGCACTGATCACCGGTGCGTCGACGGGCATCGGCGCCGTCTTCGCCCGCGAGTTCGCCGACCGGGGCGCCGACCTCGTGCTCGTCGCGCGCGGCGAGGACCGGTTGCGCGCGAACGCCGCCGAGATCACCCGGCGTCACGGCGTGCGCACCGAGGTGATCGCCGTCGATCTGGCGGAGCCGGCCGCGGTCGACGCCGTCGCCGAACGGGTCGCCGCCGCCGGGGGCGGGGTCGACGTGCTGGTGAACAACGCCGGGTTCGCCACGCACGGCGACGTGGCCGGGGCCGAGGCGGCGCGGCTGGTCGGGCAGGTGCGGCTCAACTGTGTCGCTGTCGTCGAGCTGACCGCGCGCTTCCTGCCCGCGATGGTGCACCGCGGGCGCGGCAGCATCGTGAACGTGGCCAGCATCGCCGCGTTCCAGCCGGTGGCGCACATGGCCGTGTACGCGGCGACGAAGGCGTTCGTGCTGTCCTTCTCCGAGGCGCTGTGGGCCGAGGCCCGCCCGGCGGGGGTCAGGGTGCTCGCGCTGTGCCCCGGCTCCACCGACACGCCGTTCTTCGACGTCGTCGGTACCGAGGACGTCGCCGTCGGGCGCAAACGTTCCCCCGAGCAGGCGGTGGCCAGTGCGATGCGTGCCCTCGAACGCGGCCGTCCCTCGGTCGTCGACGGACGGCGCAACGCGCTGCTGGCCCGGGGTGGGCGGCTGCTGCCGCGGCGGGCGCTGATCCGGATCGCCGAACGCGCCGTCCGCCCGGCCCCGGACGGCTCTCGCGGGTAGGACCTCTCCGGTAGGCCGGGGGGTTTCGGGATCATCCTCACCCGGCCAGCCAGCGCCACCACGGGCCGAAGATCAGGTCGGTGAGCAGCGTATAGCCGCCCGCCGCGGGGTGCGCGCCGTCACCGGCGCGAGCTCACGCGCCCAGGACGGCCGGCGGCGCAGGGCGGGGAACACGTCGACGTAGGGGACGTCGTAGGCGGCGCAGACCTCGGCGTAGCGGACGGTGAGGTCCGCGACGCGCTCGTCGCGGCCGGGATCACCGGACGGGGGCGGTCCGACCATCAGCACCGGCATGAGGGGGCGGGCCTCGGCGAGCAGGGCCGTCAGGGCGGCGACCGAGTCCCGCGGCGGGACCCGGGTGGCCGTCCCGGTCCCCGCCGCCGGGTCCGTGGTGTCGGCCTCGGCGGTCATGTCGTTCACGCCGAACATGTCGTTCACGCCGAAGGAGATCACGAGCCGGGGGTGTTCCGCCTCGGCCAGCCGGGGCAGGCACTCCGCCCGCCATCGGGCGTGGGCCTCGGTGGAGGTGGCACGCCGGAGCCCGAGGTTGTAGGCGGTCAGCGCCACGCCGGCGTCCTCTGTGCGGGCGGCCAGACGCCCGACCCAGCCCAGGTGGGCGGAGTCGCCCACGCCCGCGACGAAGGAGTCCCCGAGGAAGCAGACCCGCAGGTCGCCGCCGCGCAGCCGGGCCGCTGCCGGCGGGTGCGCGGCCGGCGTTGGCAGGCGTGGGAAGGCCGTTGCCGCCGCGTCGAGGTCGGCGGCGGTCAACGGCCGGGTGAAGGTGACGCGGTGCAGCCCCGGCCCGTCGTAGTCGGAGTGGACCGGGACGCCGTCGATCATGGTGTCGCCGGGTTCGACCCGGAAACCCAGGCCGGTGTGGAAGGCCAGCGACGTCGCGTTGCCCGGGCTGGTGACCGCGTCGACGCGGCGGGCCCCACGGGTGGCGGCGAGCCGGAAGAACCGCCGGTAGAGACCGCCGGCGATACCACCGCGGCGGCGCGCCGGGTCGACGCCGACGAAGTGGATGTAGGCGACCTCGGGTGCCGAGGCCGACAGGAAACCGACGAGGAAGGCGACAAGGCGGCCGTCGCCGGCACGTTCCACCAGGTAGCTGCTGTCGGTGAAGTGCTGGAAGAACAGCCGCGGCAGCAGCAGCGCGCGCTGTATCGACCCGGCGGCCCCCTGGAAGCCACCCCACCAGTCGTCCATGACGGCGAGCACGCGCCCCTGGTCGTCCGCGGTGGGATGGCGCATCGTCAGGCCGTCGGGAGGATCAAAGATCACGCCGCCACCCTGGCAGAGCCCCGGCCGCCGGCCAAGGCGTTTTTTCCCGCCCGACCGGGATCCCGGTTGTCCGCGCCGCCCCTCCGATCCCGCCCCGGATCGGACGGGCGGTCAGACGGACGGACGGACGGGTGGTCCAGGTGGGGGTCGCCGTAGTACTCGCCGAAAATCGGACGCAGCT
>NZ_CDWRCK010000366.1:0-3143 GCF_977927595.1 Frankia sp. CcWB3 | reverse complement strand
GACCCCGGCCCGGGGTCACGCGGGTGCCCCGGTCCACGGGCTCCCGGCGAGCGGGCTGCCCGGCAGCGTCTCGATATTTCCGTCCACCTGGGAAGCTGTCCTGCGACAATGGAGGAAGCCAAGGGGGTGTCGTGGCTACCGTTCCGGTAGGCAACCGTATGGTGGCGGGCCGATACCGACTCGTCGCGCGGCTGGGTGCGGGTGCGATGGGGACGGTGTGGCGTGCCTTCGACTCCGTGCTGGAGACCGAGGCAGCCCTCAAGGAGATCGAGTTCGCCGGCGGAGTCGCCGAGGCCGAACGCGCGGACCGGGTCGAACGCGCCCTGCGGGAGGCGCGCCACGCGGCCAAGCTTCGCAGCCATCCGCATGTCGTCACCATCCTCGACGTGCTCTTGGAGAACGGCCTGCCCTGGATCGTGATGGAGCTCGTGCCGTCTCGGTCCCTGTTCGAGGTGGTCCGGTCCGACGGGCCCCTGCCCGTCGCCGAGGTCGCCCGGATCGGGACCGCGGTGCTCGACGCCCTCGTCGCGGCACGGGCGCATGGCATCGTTCACCGTGACGTCAAGCCGTCGAACGTCCTGATCGGGACCGACGGACGGGTCGTGCTCACCGACTTCGGCATCGCCACCGGCGACGGCGACCCGACCCTCACCGTCACCGGTGTCCTCGGGACCCCCCTTTACATGGCGCCGGAGCGGCTGAACAACCAGCCCGCCACCTTCGAGGCGGACCTGTTCAGCCTGGGCGGCACGCTGTACTTCGCCGTCGATGGCCGGCCGCCGTTCGAGCGGGACACGTTCGGCGCGATGCTCGCGGCCATCCTGCTGCACCCGCCCGCCCCGGCGCACCGGGCCGGCGAGCTGGCCGCGGTGCTCGACGGCCTGTTGGAGAAGGACCCCGGCCGGCGGATGACCCCGGCCCGGGCGCGCGAGCTGCTCACCCGGGCGGCCCGGGCCGATCCGCCGCGTCGGGCGGCCCACGTTGACGAGCTGTCCTGGCGTCCAGGGCCCACCGCCGGAGCGGCGCCCACCCAGGTGCCCAGCCAGGTGTCCGGCGGGCACGTCGATCCCGACGCGCCGCAGACCGGCTATCCCGCCGCCCCGATGGAGCTCACCGCGGTGGAGCAGGACGGCGCGGTCCTGCTCCGATGGGAACCGTCGGCCACGCAGGGCGCCTCCTACCGGGTGTCGCGTGTTCTCGTCGATCCCACGGCCCCCGGCGGCCGCCGCGAACGCAGCCTGGGCATCACCACGGCCACCGAGCTGTTCGACGCCGGCGTGCCCAGGGGCGTCCCGCACTGGCACGAGGTGGTCACCACGGTGTCCGGCGAATCCGGCCAGCTGCGGTCCGTACCGGTCCGCACCCCGACCCGCACGCTCTTCCCCCCCGTCACGGCGCTGCGGGCAAGTATGATCGACGACGCGGTCGCGCTGTCCTGGCGTCCGGTTCCGGGGCAGAGCTGCGTCATCATCGAACGGACCTTCGCCGAGACCTCCCCGCTGTCGGGCGCGAAGCGCCGGTTCCGCGGATCCGACGGCTATTTCCTCGACCAGGACACCGCACCCGGCGCGATCTACCGCTACCAGGTGTGGGTCGCCGGGGCGGACGCCTCGGATAGTCTCGCCGCCCCGTCGGGTGCCGCGGAGGTGCTGGTGCGGGTCGTCACACGGCCGCGCGCGGTGGTGGATCTGGAGGCCCATTCCACCCTGGGCGGCACCGTCCTGCGCTGGACGACCGTGCCCGGAGCGATCGTGCGGATCTACGTGACCGAGGTTCCCGAGCAGGCCGGGCTGGTCGGTACCGGCCCGTTCGGCCCGGCCGACCACGAGGTGGGCGTGGGCTCGCTGGAGGGCCGGGCCCGTCTTGTCGGGGAGAGCCGCCGCGGACGTCTCGTCGACCGCAACCCCACCGGCATGGTGGTGTACACGCCGGTCACCATCACCGAGGACCGCGCGGTGATCGGCGCGGCCGTCACCCATCACGCTTCGTAAACAGGCTCCGATCGTGACCTAACGCCCATCCCGAGCGGTGTGGCCGCGGGCCCGGGTGCCAGCATGGGTCACCGTGAAAAGTCCAGACAACATCGCCGGCAGCACCGGCACAATCGACAGCACCGACACCACCGGCCCGACCGACCGCACCAGCCCGAGCCACGCCGATCAGGACGGCTCCGCGCCGCTGCCAGCCTATGGCTACCGTGACATCGACCCGGGCACGGCCCGCCGGGCGAGCCGCTTCTACTGGGACGATGCCGCGGCGGACTACCAGTCGGAGCACGGCGCGTTCCTCGGCGACAGCGACTTCTGCTGGTGCCCGGAGGGACTGCGGGAGTCCGAGATCGGGTTGCTCGGCGACGTCGCCGGCAAGGTGGTCCTGGAAGTCGGCTGCGGCGGCGCGCAGTGCGCCCGCTGGCTGCGCGGGCAGGGCGCCCGGGTGGTGGGGTTCGACCTGTCCGGCGGTCAGCTGGACCAGGCCCGCGCGCTCGGGATCCGCACCGGTATCAACGTGCCACTCGTCCAGGCGGACGCCGCGGCGCTCCCGTTCGCGGCCGCCAGCGTGGACGTGGCCTGCTCGGCGTTCGGCGCGGTCCCGTTCGTCGCCGACAGTGGCACCGTGATGCGGGAAATCGCCCGGGTGCTGCGGCCGGGTGGCCGCTGGGTGTTCTCCACGACCCATCCGTTCGTCTGGTGCCTGCCGGATGACCCGGACGAGAACGGCCTGCGGGTCTTCCACAGCTACTTCGACCGACGCGCCTACACCGAGCACGACGAGCAGGGCACCGCGATCTACACCGAGACGCACCGCACGATGGGCGACCGGGTCCGCGAGATCGTCGCCGCGGGACTGATCCTGCTCGACGTCATCGAACCGGAATGGCCTCCCGGCCAGGAGCGGACCTGGGGGCAGTGGGGACCGATCCGGGGCAGGTACGTCCCCTCCACCTCAATCTTCGTAACTCAGCTCCCTTCCGGGGCATCGGGCGCCGATCAGTACGAATGCGGCGCACACCAGGCCACCGACTCAACGCGGCAACGGGCTGGCACACTATGCACACAACGCCCCAGGGTGCGGTGAGACGGCCCGATCCCCCCCGTTATGGTGAGCCCCGGATTCGCCGTTAGGGCCTGTTTGGGAAGTTCATC
>NZ_CDWRCK010000365.1:0-3160 GCF_977927595.1 Frankia sp. CcWB3 | reverse complement strand
CGCGCAAGTTATTTCATTTCGACTCCTTAAGAGCGGCGGGATCTCCGCGTTGATCGATTACGACCTGCGTGAAGCTGGTGTGAAGATGCTGGACCAGGCGGTCGCGGCGGCGTCGGGTAAGCCGGTTGAGGAGCGCGTCGTCCTTCCGCCGCAGGTCTACACCGCGGACAATATCGACGACCCTGCGAAGCAGGATTCGCTGCAGGTAACCAAGTGCCCGGTCTGACCGCAGGTAGGCAAGTTTTCTAGGATGAGTGGTGTTCGGGCCCCATGGTCCGCTGGGCGGAAGTTCCGGTGCCCCAGGCGGCCAGCTCCAAGATTCCATGGGGCCCGAACATGTAAGGACGAGGACGTGAGCCTGCGCCTGTCTTCGCCACACCTACTCGAACAGGAAGGAGCCCATGCACATGACTGACATCCGCCTGCTCCTCACCTACGACTTCTTTGGATCGTTTGGCAGACAGGCAACATCCTGGGGGCAGCTGCCCGGCGGCTCGGCGTTGCGGGCGACGGTGAACCGGCTTCGCGAGGACGTGCAGACAAGTGCCTGGATCGACGTCGGCGACTTCTCCGCCGGAGGACCGCTCTGCACAGCGACCGAAGGTGTTCTCGGTTGGGCGGCCGCCGCCAGTCTTGGCTTTGATGCGGCTATCCCGGGCAATCACGAGTTCGACTTCGGTGATGCGGCGGTGTTGACATGGGCACAGCGGATCCCCTTCCCGCTGGTTGCCGCGGACCCGGCCTTGGTGGCGCTTGGCCCGGTGTTCCAACCGTACTGGACGGTCAGCTCGCCGAGCGGCCGCACCGTCGCGATCGTGGGCATCAACCTGGCCGAACGGCGCGGCCGGGCGGTCTATGACCAGCTCGGCGATCTCGACGCCGCGGCGCAGCTGACGATCGAGACCGCGGCCGGCCTTCGGGGCCAGGTCGACCACACCTTCGTGGCAATTCATGACGGGATCTTTCCAAGACCTGGCGAGCCGGACGGCGGCCAGCGGATGCGCGATTTCTGTCGCGCTCTTCGCGGGCACGTCGACGGTGTGTTCGGCGCGCATGTAACAGCAACGCGCCGGATCGGGACCGTCGCGGGAATGCCCTACATCCAGCCCTGGGCGATGGGCGTCGAGGTCGGCGTGGTGGATATTGACGATGACGGTATTCATCTTCGTGGCGAACTGGTCACTGCTCGCGAGGAGGATCGGCTCGGTTGGAGCGGTCCCGGCAGCAACACGCTGGCGGAGCTTCGCGGACAGATCATCGGTGAACTGGAGCGGCCGTTGACCGAACCCGCCATGCCCGGCGCGGGCCTGATCGGCGATGCCGTGGCACGCGGAGTGCTGGAGCTGACCGGCGCAGACGTCGCGATCGTCGGCCGGGCTGAAGTCAGCTGTGGTCAGGTGCCCCTTGACGGCATCCATACGTTCCTCCCCGCCGGGCGGGTCAGCGAGGCAGACCTGTTCCGTACCCTGCCGTGGCCAGGAGGCACCCGCGCCGACGAGACCTGGGCCGCGGAACTGTCCGCGGAAGAGGTCGAACTGCTCCGCCGCGGCCTCGACCTCTACTTCACCGAGGGATGTCACTGCGCGCCGCGCCGGGCAGGACACGCTGACGGTCTCACCGTGCTGAGCAGCATGCACGTTCGCAACGCCCGCACCCTGCTGGCGCGCGACGTGGACTGGCAGCCCACCGGCATCGGAATGCGGGACGGACTCCGCGCCTGGTTTTCCGGCAGGGCCCGCTCACAAGCAGCGGCACACCGACCTTACTAAGCTTTAAATAAGTCGGCTAGCACAATTTCGACTCTATTCTGGAGATCGTGTGCGCCGGGAACTATCCTGGTTGTATACGGGTATCCAGGTGGGGGTGGATTATCCGCCAAGAAGCGGGCGGCGCAGTGAGGCCATCCGCATGTAGGTAGTGGCCTTGTTCGATCAGGAAGTGGCTTCGGCGTGGCCCTACGGTTGGGGAGTTGGCCCCGAAGCCGGGGTGCACCCAGCGGCGGGGCCTGGCCAGCCCCCGGGACGGCAGCGTAGCCCTCCCGGGGGCTGGGCGAAACGCAGTGCCGGCTGAAAGCAGCGGCATCGCGCTGGCGACAACCGACGTCCTCACCGAGTGTCGTAGCTCGTATCTCCGCGTCTGATCTCGAGAAAGGCTATCTTCATGCGTGGACGTGTCGTCACCGCCGACGGGCGGGCCTGTCCCGGTGTGCTCGTCAGCGACGGCCGTACGGTTACTACCAGCGCGGCGGACGGGACGTTCTCGCTGGCCGCGGCGGGGCCGTTCGTGTTCCTTACCCGCCCCGGCACCCACCGCACGCCGCCACGGAGTGGTGCGCTGGCGCCACCAGCTGACCGGGCCGGGCACCGGGGCCCCGGGCCGCATCGACGGCGACGAGGTGATCGTCGGGGTCAGGCACGAGGACCGCCCCGCCGGAGCCGTCGAACTCCTCACCCTCGCGGATGGTTCCCGGCGCTGGCACACCCATCGGCACACCCACCGGAACACCGTTGTACGACACCGAAAGCGCGGCACTGTACCTGCCCACACCCGGCCAGACGGTACGCCTCGATGTCACCAGCGGTAAGGCGAGATGGGCCACCGCGACCACCGCACCGTTCAACCCGGCCACCCCGGTAGCAACACCCTGGGGCCTCGCGGTCGCCGACGCCGGACGCGGAATCGCCCTGCTCGACTACGAAGACGGAACAACCCTCTGGCGCACCGACATCGACCCGGCCATCGCCGTCACCGTAGACGGCACCATCCTCGCCCTCGACACCCAAACCCTAACAACCCGAACCCTGACAACCCAAACCCCAACGTGACCGCCCCCACACCCACCCTCCGGCCGGCCGCATCGCAGCCGAGCGGGACAAGCCACGCCGGCTTCGTCCTCACCACGCCGGCACCGACGGCACCGCCGACCAACTCCTCCACTCCTCCACAAGGTGAGCGCCCCCGCATGACCCACACCCCGACCGGCACCCTGCTCGTGTTCGACTGGAACGGCACCGTCATGGCCGACACCGACCGCGCCCACCACGCCACCAACGCCGTCCTACACGGCCACGGCCTCCCGAAACTCACCCTCCACCAGTTCCGGGCCGCCTTCCAGCTCCCGCTACGCACCTTCTTCACCGAACTCGGCCTGCCCCCACCG
>NZ_CDWRCK010000364.1:0-3163 GCF_977927595.1 Frankia sp. CcWB3 | reverse complement strand
GCATCGGCCCCGCCCTCCCCCGCCGCCGACGGTGAGAGGCACCGCCACCATCTTCGCGCCACCGCGCCGCGTACCCGGCGGACCCACCGTCCAGAACACCCACCGTCCAGAACGCTGACACGTCGACGGCATCTCGCCGCCCGCCCGATCTTCGGTGACCGAGAGAAACCTGACCGAAAGGCCAGCAATGCCCCCACAGACGACCGTCCTCCCGTACCGGACGCCCCGCACCGCGCCCGCCCGTGCGGCGTCCGTCCCGGCGGCGTCCCTTCCACGACCGTCCCTGCCGAGACCATCCCTGCCCGCGACGGCGCCCGCACACACGCCCGGCGCCAGCCTCCGGACCGGCCAGTGGGAGATCGCGGCGCCGCCCCGGCGCGGGGTGTGGGTCGACCGCACCGCCTGGCTCGCCACCGTTGACGGCCGGGCCCTGCAGCTGACCTACCTGGAGTTCAAGGTACTGGACTTCTTCGTCCGCCATCCCGGGCAGGCGTACAGCCGGGAGGCACTGCTCTGCTCGGTCTGGGGCCATCAGGTCGACGACGAGTCGGCTCCCGATATCCGCACGGTGGATGTCCTGGTGACGCGGCTGCGACGCAAGCTCGGCCCGGAGCACCGGGATCGCATCGAGACCATCCGCCGCGTGGGCTACCGCTACCGCCCGGCGGATCCCTCGACCGACGGTTGACCGCCGACGAGGTCCCAGACCGTCTCCGCCCGGCAGGTGGGGGATGATCCGGACTCGCCGCCGCCCGAGCTGCTCATCAGGATGAGACGCTCGACGCTCCAGGGCAGCGGTGGGACATCGGCACGCAACAGCTCGACGAGCGGTTGCAGTGCCCGCCCGCGCCCGTTCGGCACCCGGGCGAGCGTCAGATGTGCGCGCAGCGGACGGGTGTCCCGGCCGGCCGCCCCGGCACGCTCGGCGGCCCGCCGGACCCCCACTGCCAGCGCCGTCAGGCGTGGGCTGGCTCGCGAGCCAGCCACGTCACCGGCGGCTGCGGCTGCGGCTGCGGCTGCGGCAATGCAGTCGACGGATGCGTCCGCGGTCACCGGCGGTGGCTGCCGCACCGCGGTCCACAGCACCCGATCGCCGAACCGTCCGCCACCGACCGTCTCGACGGCGAACGGGCCGTGCCGGCGTGCCACCCGCGCCAGTCTCGCGTCGAGCTCGGCGCGCCGGTCGTCCGGCACTGGCCCGAGGAAGGCGAACGTGACGTGCCACTGGTCCGGCGTGGTCCAGCGCAGATCCGCCGCCGCGGCGCGCGTCCTGTGCACGGCCGCGAGCAGCGCCTCGGCGACCTCGGGGGGTGGGACGGCCGCCACGAACAGTCTGGTCGCCAGCTCAACCTCCCTGGAACGACAACCTCCCTGGAATGACAGGCTCCCTCTCCCTGGGACGACAGTCTCCCTGGGACGAGACGAACAGTGCGACACGGACCTGCTCCGGGCTCGGATGGCGAGCGCTCGGCCTCCGGTCGATTCTCGGCGACAATCGGGCTGACCGGCGACCCTCGCCACCAGACGGGGAGCACTATCAATGCTGTGACGACGCTCCCCGATCTGGTGCCGCCGCGCGATCCCGCCCTTTCTCAGGCATGGCGGGAGCTGCGGCGCGTCGTGCGCCGGCGGCAGCCGGACCTGCCCCTCGCGATGGCCCTGGTCACCGATGGCTCGGACAGCACCACCGCCGAGGTGCTGCGCGACGCCGGGGTCGACGTCGTCGGTCTCCTCGCCCCGGAACCGCTGGAGTCCCTGGCCTGGGCCGCCGAGGCAGGTGTCCGACGGGCGTACGCAGATCTGCTCACCCTGCTCTCGGACGACATCGAGGCGGTCTGCGTGGAGATGCCGCCGCCCGCGTCCGACATCGTCGCCCGGCAAGCGGCCGAGATCGGCCTGCACGTGCTCCTGGCCGGGCCGGCGACCGTCGAGGCCGAGGCCCTGCGCGCGGTCGCCGACCTCGCCGAGGAGGGTGATCTCACCCACGTGGTCGCGCTCGACGGGCGGGCCTGGCCTGCCGCCACCCACGTCGCGGCGACCGTTCCCTCCCTGGGCCGGCTCACCCAGATGACCGTGGTGGGCGCGCCGGACGGGCCCGCCGGGCGGGTCGAGATCATCGATCTGGCGACGCGCTGGTGCGGCGAGATCCTCGCGGTCTGCGCCGATCCGGCCGCGATGCCCGCCCCGGCGCTCACCCCGGACGCACCGGTGACGCTGGCCCTGCTGGCGGCGAGCGGCGCGACGGTTCTGATCAACGAGCAGATGGGCGGGGACCTCGGCACCGCCACCCTCACGGTGTGCGGCGACTCCGGACGCATCGTCGTCCAGGGCCGTCTGGTCCGCCGCCAGGACGGCAGCGGCATCCGGGATCTGATGATGCCGACCGTGCCGACCTCCCGGCCGGGGCTGGTGGAGGCCACCTACGACGTGGTGCGCGCCACCGAACTCGACGACGCCCGGCTGGTCCGCGGCGCCACCTTCCACGACCTGCTCACTGCGAACCATCTGATGGCCGCCGCGCAGACCTCCCATCAGCGGGGCGGTTGGGTGGAGCTCTGAATGGCGCTTGGAACGATGCTCGGATCGGCGGGCGGCCTACGAGCCGGCAAGCGCGTCCAGGATCGGTGCGGCGCGGTTCAGCGCGGCGATCTCCTCGAGTGAGAGCTCGGCCAGCCGATCGGTCAGCCATTCGTCCCGGCGCCGACGGTCGTCCTCGAGCAGGGCTCGACCCGCCTCGGTCACCTCAGCGATCACTTGACGGCCGTCGGTGGGGTGCGGCCGGCGCTCGACGAGCCCGGTGACGGCCAGATGCGCGATCACCCGGGTCATCGACGGCGGCTGGACGCGCTCGTGGACGGCGATCTCCCCGAGCGTCATGGGGCCATGCCGCTCCAGCGTAGCAAGCGCGGAAGTCTGCGTGGGGGTGAGCCGGCTCGACCGCTCCTGGCGCATGCGCCGAGAAAGCCGCATCACCGACAGGCGCAGCGCGGACGCGAGTTCGGCCTCACGTGCCGTCTCGGTCTCCATCTCACGACGGTACTCGTTAGCGACACTCAGAAACGAATGACATTCTGGCGAACCGCCGAAAACAGCAGGAGGCGGGCCGGCTACCCCCCAGCGGCAGCCGACCCACCACCACAGGAGGCCTCTCGCGATCTCCGGC
>NZ_CDWRCK010000363.1:0-3184 GCF_977927595.1 Frankia sp. CcWB3 | reverse complement strand
GTCCACCACCGCGGACCGGCTACTGACCCTCCTCAACCGCAACGACGGCTACGACGACGACGTCACCCTCCTCCTCGCCCACGCCCGATAAGATCATTACGGGTTCTCCTAGCCTCAACCATCGACGGCTGACACCTTCGGATCACAGCCGCATCTGGGTGACCTTCTCAACCCCGCTCTAGATCATGAAGGACGGCAAGGTGTCTTCGCCGTTCCCTTGCTGGAAGAAATGATCGGCAATGGTCAGTAATGGGAAGTGAGGCCTCTGGGCGGGCGGAAACACGACGGGGGCCGGAGCGCGTTCGAGTCCAGCCAGGCGTGGCCGGCGCGGCCGGTTCAGGGGGCGGTGAACGCCAGGGAGACATTGTGCCCACCGAAGCCGAAGGCGTTGGCCACGGCGGCGCGGACGGTCTCGTGGCGGGCCTGTCCGGACACGACGTCGAGCTTGATCGCCGGGTCGAGCCGGTCAAGGTTGCGTACCGGGGGTATGACGCCGTCGCGGATGCTGAGCACCGTGGCGATGGCGCCCACCGCGCCGGCGGCGCCGAGCATGTGCCCGGTCATCGACTTGGTGGCCGTGACCGCCGGATGGGTGCCGATCGTCTGAGTGATCGCCTCGGCCTCCAAGGGGTCACCGACGGGGGTAGAGGTGGCGTGGGCGTGTACGAGGCCGATATCGGTGGGGGTGAGGCCGGCGCCGGACAGTGCGGCCTCGATGGCCCTGCGCTGCCCGGCGGGGTCGGCGGTGACGATGTCGAGGGCGTCGGAGTTGGTGGCCGCGCCGGCGGCGACGGCGTACACGCGGGCGCCGCGGGCGGCGGCGAACCCGGCCCGTTCCAGGACCAGCAGGCCGGCGCCCTCGCCGAGCACGAAACCGTCACGGTCGGCGTCGAAGGGCCGGGAGGCGGCTGCCGGGTCGTCGTGCCGGGTCGACAGGGCCTTCATCTGCGCGAACGCTGCCAGCGGCAGCGTGTCGACCGGCGCCTCGACGCCGCCGGCGACCACGACGTCGGCCAGCCCGTGTTGGATCATCTCCATACCGGTGGCGATCGCCTCGGCGCCGGACGCGCAGGCGCTGACCGGGGTGCGGGCGCCGGCCTTCGCACCGAGGTCGATGCTCACCCACGCCGCCGGGCCGTTGGGCATCAGCATGATCACCGTTTGAGGGGATATCCGGCGCGCACCGGCCTGCTCCAGGATGCGGTGCTGGCCCAGGGTGGACTGCACCCCGCCGTAACCGGTGCCGATGACGACCGCGAGCCGTTTGGGAGCGACCTCGGGGGATCCCGCGTCCGCCCATGCCTGCCGGGCGGTGACGATCGCCATCTGTTCACCGCGGTCGAGCTTGCGGCTGTCCTTGCGCGGCAGCGTTGCCGCGGGGTCGACGGGCAGCCGGGCGGCGAGTCGGACCGGCAGCTCCCGCGCCCATTCGTCTTCGATCACCGCGACACCCGAGGCACCCGCGACCAGCCCGTCCCAGGTGGCGGCGAGGTTGCCGCCGAGTGGAGTCATCGCACCGAGACCCGTCACCACGATCTTGTCGTAAACCACTAATTACCCCTTCCCGTCACGATGAGGGCGGAACGCCAGAAAGGCGGTTCCGATCCTTGCTCCGGATCACCTTCCCAGCTCGGGGCGCGGTCTGGACAGCTCCGCCGCTACCGATGTCGGCGGCCAGGTGTTGTGGGAACCCTACAAAGACCCGCGAGCCCTACGATGGCGAGACGGGCGCCGCCGCGGCCCACGACGCCGGACCGGCGAGGGGACGGTGGGTGAGTGTCGGGGTGCAGGTAGTCATAATTGGGTCATAATGCGGTTTCGGGTCGGATCCCGCTTATGCCGCTCTTCCCGTTATGCCGCTCTTCCCGGCGTATCCGAGCCGGGGGTGTCTGGTGGAGGACCTCGGTGCGGCGGCCGTCGCCCTCCGGCCGGAGGGCGACGGCCGCCGCACCGAGGTCGTTTCCCGGGGCTGGCCGGTGATCCGGGGGCTGGCCGGTGGTCCCGGGGCCGGTCTCAGCGGGCCGCGCGGATGGATTCCCGCAGGGAGGACAGGGTCGCCGCGAGGGCGGTCGGTTCGTAGCCGCAGTGTGCCATGCAGTTCGCGCAGCGCGGGTCGCGGCCTCGTCCGTAGGCCTCCCAGTCGGTGGTGTCAAGGAGTTCCTGGTAGGTCCTGGCGTAGCCGTCGCCCATCAGATAGCACGGCTTCTGCCAGCCGTACAGGGAGTAGGACGGAATTCCCCAGGCCGTGCACGGGAAGTCGATCTTTCCTTCGAGGAAGTCCAGAAACAGGGGGGAGTGGTTGATCCGCCAGTTCTTGCGGCGGCCGTCGGCGAACGCCTTGCGGAACAGTTCCTGGGTTTCCTTGACCCCGAGGAAGCTGTCCTGGTCGGGGGCTTTCTCGTAGGCGTAGGCGGGGGAGAGCATCATCCCGTCGACGTTGAGGTCGTTGTTGAGGAAGTCCAACACCTCGATCACGGTCTGGGGGGTGTCGGTGTTGAAGAACGTGGTGTTCGTGGTGACGCGGAAGCCGCGGCGCTGCGCCTCTTTGATGTTGTCCACGGCCTGGGCGAACACGCCCGGCTTGGCCACGGACTTGTCGTGGCGTTCCTCGAGGCCATCGATGTGTACCGCGAAGGACAGGTACGGTGACGGGCGCAGCTTGTCGATCTTGCGTGGGATCAGGAGGGCGTTCGTGCACAGGTAGATGAACTCCTTACGTTTCACCAGGCCTGCCACGATGTCTTCGATCTGCGGGTGCATCAGCGGTTCGCCGCCTGCCAGGCACACCACGGGGGCGCCGCACTCGTCGACGGCGGCGAGCGCCTGCTCGACGGGCATGCGCTGTTTCAGCACGTCCGCGGGATGTTGGATCTTGCCGCAGCCCTCGCAGGCGAGGTTACATGCGAACGGGGGTTCGAGTTCGAGGGTGATCGGGAACTTGTCCCGCCTGGCGAGTTTCTGCTTGAGGAGATAAGCGCCGATCCTGATTGCCTGGCGCCGCGGAATGGCCATTTTCACCCTCCTGCTGTTGGTCTTCGGTCGCCTGGTGGGTGGAGTCGCGATGCCGCGCTGTTCCGGTCAGTGACTGTTCCGGTCAGTGTAGGCGTGTGGTGCGGAGCTGGTGGATTCGGCGTGGGTCGGAGTGGGCGTGGGGTGGAACTGAGGTGGGTGTCCGGTTTGGGGG
>NZ_CDWRCK010000362.1:0-3198 GCF_977927595.1 Frankia sp. CcWB3 | reverse complement strand
GGCCCTAGGCCTCGGATGCGCATCATTCATCATGAATCGCCATGAATCGCCGGCTTCGATCTCGTGCTCGCCCCCGGGAGCTCCGGAGACCTGGAGCTCCCGGGCTTCGCCTGGTTCGCCTGGCCCGCCGGTTCACAGCCCGCCGGTTCACAGCCCGGTCAGGGACGGCCGCCGTCGAGCAGCGGGGGGCGGCCGGGTACGCGTAGGCCCGGTCGCAGCCACTCGTCGTACAGGCGGGACCAGGTTCCGTCGAGCATGATCTCGCGAAGCACGCCGTTGACGAACGCGACGAACTCGTCGTCTCCCGCCGTGTCCCCGGTGATCGGCATGGCGATACCGTAGGGCTCGTCGAGCCAGCCGCCGGCTTCGGAGCCCGCGCCGAAGGCGCTCGGCCCGAGCACCGTCGTGTCGGGGTCCTGGGCGGCTAGCCCGGCGAGGAGGACATCGTCGCCGGCGATCGCGTCGACGTCACCGTGCTGGAGCGCGACCAGGCAGTCGGCGATGCGGGCCCGGGTCACCGGTCGGGGTCCCGGCGCCGGCAGCTGCGCCAGCTTCTCGCTGGACGTGCTCCCCGCCGACGAGCAGACCGGTCGTCCGACGAGATCGGCGATACCGCGGAACCCGGCGTTCTCCCGGACCAGCAACCGCAGAGTCGACTCGTAGTACACGTCGGAGAACCGGACCTGCCGCTTGCGCTCGCAGGTGATGGTCATGGTGGCCACGAGCATGTCGACCATGCCGGAACGGAGCAAGTCCTCCCGCTCGGAGGTGGTGACGGCACGGAACTGGACATGATTGTCGACCCGCTCGGCACCGAAGATGGCCGCGGCGACCGCGCGGGCTATGCCGACGTCGAACCCCTCCAGTCGCAAGGTGCGCCAGTTCATCAACCCGGCCGGGGGCGCGTCGGTGGCGATGCCCACGCGCAGGTAGCCGCGGTCCTGCGCGATCGCGCGCAGGCGGCTGCCCACCGGCATCCGGCCGGGGGGAGGCATCGGGGTGAGGGGGGGATCGCTCGACCGGAGCGGTCTGCCATCCCGGCGACAGGTTCCATCCGGGTTGGCCGATCCCGCCGACGCCTGCGTGGGCTCGGCGCCCGGCACCGGTGATGGCGGCATCGGGGCGGCCTCCAGCGGAAGGGGACTACGGGCGGTGCTGCAGCCCGTAGCGCCCACGAGGACCATGCAGCCGACGAGGATCCCCCCGAGCACCGGGCCCACTCCCCTCGTCGGGATGGGGGGGTGCCGGCGCCCGGTCCGACCGGGCGGACTCACAGGTACTCCCGGAGCCGGGGCCACATCCCCGCCGCGGCCGCGACGATCGCGGTGAGGACGAGCGCCGGGCCGGCCAGCTCGAGATCGCGCAACGCCGCGGCGGCCCGGCGGGCATCTCCTTCGAACCTGCCCCGGGCGGCGTCGATCGCGACGTCGAGCTTGCCGAGGAAGCTGGTGAACGCCGTCGTGCCCGGCCCGAGGGTCCGGGTCACCGCCTGTCCGAACGTGTCGGAGGAACGCGGGTCCCCGACGGAGGAGCCGGCGTCTCCCGGTCCTCGCGCGGCCGCGACGACCGAGTCCGGTGACGAGGCCAGCAGAGCCACCACCGAGGCCCGGATACGCAGCCAGGAGCGCAGATCGCCCTCGAGTCCCGCCGGTATCCCGGCCCCCCCGCGCGCGTCGAGGGCGACGACGAGCGAACCACGACGGGTGACCGGTTCGGGCGGTAGGCGGTCGCCGGTCACGTCGAAGCCGAGGCCTCGGGTCACCCAGGCGAAGTGCTCGTCGAAACGGGTGCCGTTGCCGAGCGCCGTCAACGAGAGGTTCTCATCGACCCGTGCCTCCAGAGCCAGGGTCTTCGATCGGGCGAGCAGGCTTATCGGTCGGTACCCGGAGTCTTGCGCGGTGTCGAGACGGGTCTGCTGGGTTCCGAAGGCGACCGCGGTCCAGGTGACCGTGGCCAGGATGCACCCGGTGCCGAGCAGCAGGCCCGGGTTGACCAGTCGGTTCGTGCGTCGGACCAGAAGCAGCTGGACGCCGACGAGCGCGATGATCGCGAAGGCGGCCGTGATCACGATCGCCCATTCGCCCCGCGAGCCGGTGGCCTGCTGGTAGGCGGTGTCCACCGCGTCGGCGTACCGGGCGACGAGCACCTCGGTCGCCGGAAGGATCTCCGTGCGCATCATCGTCGAGGCGGCCCGCAGGTTGGCCTCGCCGACGGACAGCCCCGCCCGGTTGTTCGCCCGGGCCCGTTCGACCATCCCGTTGTAGACAGGAATGCCCCCGGCGAGCACGCCCAGCGGGCACGACGAGGCGATCCGCCCGGGCGACGGCCGGGTCCCCGCGCCGTCGGGTCCGGGCGGCGGCGCCGCGGGGCCGGACCAGGGCGGGTCCGCGGCGCACAGGGCCGGGTCGAGTCGGCGCAGGTCCAGGACGTCACGGGCGGCATCGGCGACACTCGCCTCGAACAGCCCGCCGTTCTTGATCCGGTCATAGCGATGCCGCAGCTCGGCGGCGGGCTCCCCCCTGCCGACGAGAAGCTCGACGGGCGCGAAGACCTCCGCCGCCGCCGCGGCATCCGCCTGGGACAGGGCGGCCCGCAACTCCTGAGCCGTGGCGAGCGCCCGGCCGTGCCGGCTCACCAGGCCGTCGGTCGCATCCAGCCGATGAGCGACCACGCCGTGCAGCGTCAACCCGAACAACGCGAGCGCGACCACGAGAAACGCCAGCAGCCCGACGAGCCGGACACCCGCGTCGCAGCGCGCCGCGACGCCCAGCACGGCCCGCGCGAGCCGCGCGCCCCACCGCGCTCGCGGGCCGCCCGGGCCACCGGGCTCCCCACCGCCACGGCGACGACGCGCGGTCGCCCGGCGACCGGCCGAGGGGGCTCCCCCACTCTGCGCGGGCGGCGGCGACGTTACAGTCGTCACGGCGACTAAGCGTACGCGCTTCACCCCGATCCGATTACTCTAAGCAACGACGGGGGGCTCGTATCGCCGGAACCAGCGGGAACGCTCCTCGGCGCGGATCACTTCCCGGTCCGGGTCGGGTGTCCGGATCGGCTGCGTCAGCGGGACCGCACCAGATCCGCGGCCGTCTTCTCAGCCAGCGCCGCGATCCGGACAAGATCGTCGGGACGGGCGGAGGAGATGTCCAGCACGACGGTCTCGCCGTGTATCAGCGCCTCTCGCGCGCGGCACAGCGC
>NZ_CDWRCK010000361.1:0-3200 GCF_977927595.1 Frankia sp. CcWB3 | reverse complement strand
TTTCATTTCGACTCCTATGAGCCTCGGTGAAGGCGTTGGTCCTTACTCCGTGCATGAGGCCACCCCCTCGGGGGTTCCGCTCGCGGCCTACAGGTTCCGCCCTGCCCTGAGGGGCGTCAACTCGGCGAACCGGAGGAATCCGGGCCGGTGGCCGGTGGCCGGTGGCCTAGGCTGGAACTGTGCACGACGGCACAGTGACGCTGTTCCTCTGCGGCGATGTGATGCTAGGCCGCGGCGTCGACCAGATTCTGCCGCATCCAGGCAACCCGAGACTTTCCGAGGGATATATCCGGGATGCCCGCGCCTATGTCGAGCTGGCTGAAGCAGCGAACGGCCCGATTCCTCGCCCGGTCGACTTCGCCTGGCCCTGGGGTGACGCACTGCCCGTGCTGGATGAGGTCCAGCCCGATGTTCGGGTAGTGAACCTGGAAAACAGCATCACCCGGTGCGATGACTTCGCCGCCGGAAAGGCGGTTCATTATCGGATGAGTCCGGACAACCTTCCCTGCCTGGCCACCGCCCGGCCCGATGTGTGCGTGCTGGCGAACAACCACCTGCTGGATTCCGGCCACCGAGGGCTCGTCGAGACCCTCGACGCGTTGTTCGCGGCCGGGCTGAGAGCGGTGGGAGCCGGGCGCGACGCGGACGAGGCGTGCAAACCGGCCATGGTCCCGCTCGGCGGGGGCCGGCGGGTCCTGGTCTTCTCGTTCGGCCTGCCCTCCAGCGGCATTCCACGGGCGTGGGCCGCGGCCCCGGGCCGGGGCGGCCTAGACGTCGTCCCCGAATTGTCGGACGCCACCGCCGAGGAGGTGACCACCCGCACCCGGCGGGCGAAGCGCCCCGGTGACCTCGTCGTCGCCTCCATCCACTGGGGATCCAACTGGGGCTATGACGTAGACGACGACCAGATCCGCTTCGCCCACCGGCTCATCGACGGCGGTGTCGACGTCGTGCACGGGCACTCGTCGCACCATCCGCGTCCCGTCGAGGTGTACCGGGACCGGCTTGTCCTGTACGGCTGTGGCGACTTCATCAACGACTACGAGGGCATTACCGGCTACGAAACGTACCGGGACGACCTGCGGCTGGCGTACTTCGTCTCCGCCGAGATCTCCACCGACCCGCCCGGCGCGACGCTGACCGGCCTGCGGATGGTGCCCCTGCAGGCACGGCGGATGCGGTTGTGGCGCGCTGCACCCGAAGACGCGGGGTGGCTACGGGGAGTTCTCGCCAGGATCAGCCGCGACTTCGGGACACAGTTCGACCTCAACGCACCCGGCGTGCTGTCGCTGCGCCAACCAGGAGCGAACCCTCGATGGTGTGCTCCAGCGATTCGGCAGCCTCGGCCAGCGACGAAGGCCGGAAGATCAGGACCGGTCCGTAAGGCACGCTCACGCCGGCGTGGGGGCACCAGCCGGCTGAGCACGTCGAGTTCCGCCAGCCACAGCTGCCCCAGCCAGGCGTGGTTCGGCACGCTGGCACTGGCCACGAACGTGACACCGACCCGCTCGTCGATGCCCAGCATGGCGACGGCCAGATGCTGACGTCCGACGAGTAGTTGGCCCGTGCCGACCAGCCCGGTCACCGCACGTCCCGCGACAGCCAGCGGCCCGCGCATCGTTCGGACGTTGCTCGCCACCAGGGCCATCTTCCGGGTCTGGGCCGGGTAAGCGGCGGCGCCCGCGAGCATGCGGGGCGAGGCGATCGTCGCCATGGTGGAGAAGTGGTGACGTTCCACCACCCCCAGCCCGCCCTTCTGCATGCGACGGGTCTCCGCGGCGATCCACGCCAACCGCCGGCCGGGGTCCGGCTCCCCGCAGGGAAGCGGGACACGCACGCCCGAGGAATAGTTCGACAGCACGTTCCGTTCGGCGGCGGTCCGGAAACTGATGGGCATCAGCGCGTGGAGGGGCTGCCGGTCCCGGCGCCATTCGGGAAGGGACCACGTCCGCAGCGCCCCGGCGAGCGCGGCGAGATAGACGTCGTTGACCGTGACATCGTGGTGGCGAGCCACGGCGCGCAGCGTGCCCAGATCGGTGGTGACCCAGGAATGTCGCGCCGGCCCGGCCGGCGGTCCGCCCCAGGCGTCGAGGGCACGGGTGGGAGCCAGGCAACGCAGCCCCCGGCCGACGAAACCCGCGTAGTCCGAGGGCCGCGGCCGGCGGATCGCGGGGGGCAGACCGAGGTCGAGTTCGCCCTCCCCCCCCGAAGAGCAGGTGCAGCGCCTGGTAGAGCGCGAAGCCGTCCTGCTGGATGTGGCTGGTCCGGTACACCAGCACCGTCCCGGACGACCCCGGGGCGCGCAGCAGGTAAAGCATCCACGGCGGCCGGCTGATGTCGATCGGCTGGGCGGCAATGCGGTCGACGGCGGCACGCAGCCGCGCATCGCCGACACCACCGACGCCCCGGTCGGCACCGCTGGCACCGGCGGCGGACGGCAGGTCCAGGGCGACGACGTGATCGTCGACGTTCATGCCCGGACCGGAGACCCAGAGGGTCTCGTTCGCCGTCGGGCGGCGACCAGAGCACCGGACCGCGACAGTCTCGAGACGGTCGGTAAGCATCCGTGCCCGGGGGTCGCGCAGCCGCTCGGCGACGTGCGCCCGCAGGTCCGCCAGCTCCAGCGGGGGGCCGTCAATGAACAGCAGCGCACCGACGTCCTGGAACTCCCCGGGATTGAGCCGGGTGAAGGCGAGGTAGGCCCGGTCACCCGAGGTCAGTGGACGGGCGTACGCCCGCTCGGAACCGGCCTTCGTGACCACGTCGAGCAGGGCCATCAGACGCTCCCCCGCCCCGTCCGGGGGCGCGGGGCGCGGGCCCGGGAATCGGGCTGGGCAACTTCACCAGATTGACACGTCAACACGCCAAAGACACATGGGCCCATGTACCTATTACTCCTGATTCCGAGCAGGCCGCCGGGGGTCTGTGTCGCACGTCTCCGCGGAATAGCCCCGAATGGGGAAAAGAGCACCGTACAGCACCATCATTTGGCGACAATCGGATATGGCGTTGCCAGCGCAAGATAATGACGCGTTTATGACATCACCACGAAAGGGCTATGGCACCGCTTCATCAGACGCACCGCACAATGGCCGCCGGATCGTGTCCGCAGGCATCCAAGTCCGCACGCATCCCAGTCCTCACGCATCCCAGTCCTCGCCACGGCCGTCCAGGCAGCGGGCGAGCCAGTCGGCGGCCCT
>NZ_CDWRCK010000360.1:0-3221 GCF_977927595.1 Frankia sp. CcWB3 | reverse complement strand
AGCTGGTCCCGGCGACGAGGCGCGGCTGACCCCACCGGCCGTCCACGTGACGCACGCGCTGAGGATCGAGGGGCCCGGCCTGCGCGAGGCCACGACGAAGGACCTCGCACAGGGTGAGTCCGAGGACCTCACGGTGACCCTGCAGCCGGGTACTTACCAGCTGGACTGCCCGGTCGGCAACCACGAGTCGCTGGGTATGAAACTCGGCATCACGGTGTCCTGAGCCGTCCGCGCCATCTGGTGGAGTCGGCTGACGCCCACGTCAGCGCGCCGCTCACCGGCCGGCGCCCGCGACATTCCGCGCCTCGCGGCCGCAGGCGGGGCGTGTCATTCATTGACGAGATGGCTATAGTTCGACACCATCCAACTTCAGTTGGTAATCAATCGGCGGAGTGCCGGCTGGTCCTCCGTCCAGCCATCCCGACCCGATCCGTTGCCAGGATCCTGGCGACCGAACCCGTGCTATGGCGCCCCGGCGGCCACGACGACGGTCGGGAAGGCCTGACCAGGGAGGTCGGCCGTGCCGAGCAACCGGAGAACATTCGTACACCTGGCGGTCATGGCCGGAACCACCGCACCGTTGTCCCTCACCGGGCTTCCCGTGTCTCTCACCGGGCTTCCCGCGGCGCTGGCGGCGCCGGTTCCAGGACCACGACCTGACCCACACCAGACGACGCCGGCCGGGGTCGGCATCCCCGGACCAGGCAGTCCCGGCTGGCTGACCAGTGGCAACAGCCGCGGGCTCTACGCCGGTTACTGGGTCAGCGGCGCGTACAGCACCACGGGCTTCCTCTGGCGCGACGGCACCGTGCATGTCCTCAACGGCAGCACGGCACCGAAGACGGTGACCGAGGACGGCGTAGTCATCGGCGATTTCGTCAGCCACTACGACCGGCAGGCGTTCCGGCTGGAACACAGAAACCCCCAGCCCCAGCGTCTGGGCTACCTCGGCGGCACCCAAACGGCCGGCGGCTACAGCAGCACCGCGGCGGCGGTCAACTGCGCCGGGGTCATCGTCGGCACCAGCACCACCAACGCTGGTACGTTCCATGCCTTCCGGTGGGCGGACAGCCACCTGCAGGATCTGGGTACGCTCGGCGGCCCGGGCAGCTCCGCCGTCGCGGTCACCAGCGCCGGTGCCATCGCCGGCAGCAGTGACACCGCCGCCGGCCCGTCCCACGCCTTCCTCTGGAGGAGAGGCACCCTGCACGACCTGGGTACCCTCGGCGGCCCGTCGAGTTCCGCGGTGGCCGCGAACGACGCCGGGCAGATCGTGGGCTACAGCGACACGGCCGACGGTCACACCCACGCCTTCCGCTGGGAACGCGGTCGTCTGATCGACCTCGGCACGCTCCCCGGCGACACCGATTCCTCGGCGATCGGTATCAACAACGTCGGCCAGGTCCTCGTCCGGAGCCGCGGCTCGTCGAGCCGTGCATTCGTCTGGCAGCACGGCCAGCGCGCGACCATTAGCGTGCCCACCGGCGACCTCGAGGTGACCGCCATCAACGACCGGGGAACCGTCGCCGGCACGGCGAACGGGCACGCGTTCCGTTGGCGCAACGGCCGCTTCACCGATCTCGGCACGCTGGGCGGGCCGTACAGCTACGCGAGCGCCATCACCCCCACCGACGTCGTCCTCGGTTCCTCAGTCCCGGCGGACTCCCCGATTCCGCTCGCGACCTTCTGGCCGGCCCCCGGCCCCCGGCCGCTGACGCGACCCGCGAGGCGTTTTCGGTCAGGATGGACGATGTCGGACGGATGGAGACCTCGCCGGCACGGCGGACCGCCGGCACCAGCACGGACGACCCGACGGAGGATCATCATGAGCGAGTCCGAAGACATCGCGGTACACACCCTGCCCGGCCACGTCGCCGTCGTCGAGGTCCGCCGTCCGCCGCACAACTTCTTCGAAGTGCGTCTGATCCAGACCCTCGCCGACATCTATGACAAGCTCGACTCCGACTCCGACGTCCGTGCCGTCGTGCTGTGCTCCCAGGGCAGGAACTTCTGCGCCGGAGCCGACTTCTCCGGCGCGAGTGCGGCCGAGGCGATTTCGGCGGATGAGGGGGCGCCGGCCCTTTACCGCGAGGCGCTACGGCTATTCGCCTCCCCGATACCGGTCGTGGCCGCGGTGCAGGGCAGCGCGGTCGGCGGCGGGCTGGGGCTCGCGCTGTCCGCGGATTTCCGGGTCGCGAGCCCGGACAGCCGCTTCGCGGCGAACTTCTCCCGGATCGGGCTGCACCAGGGCTTTGGCATCTCGGTGACCCTGCCGGCGGTCGTCGGCCGGCAGAAGGCGCTCGACCTGCTCTACACCGGTCGCCGGGTCGGTGGGCAGGAGGCGTTCGCCATCGGCCTCGCCGACCGGCTCGTGCCGAACACCGAGCTGCGGGAGGCCGCGGTGGCGCTGGCCGGTGAGATCACCGCCGCCGCGCCGCTGGCCGTGCGCAGCATCCGGGAGACAATGTGGGCGGATCTCGTCCCCGTCATCCGGGCGGCCACCGAACGGGAAACCGCCGAGCAGGCCAGACTGCGGGCCACCGAGGACTTCGCCGAGGGGGTGCGCGCCTCGACGGAGCGCCGCGAGCCCCGTTTCACCGGCCGCTGAGTGGTCCGGGCGGGCCGGTCCTCGGGGACTTCCGGGCGGGCGGGACGAGCCACCGGTCAGGCCTGGCCGCGGGCCACCGCCTCAGTCGGTGAGGAACCGCCCGCCTAGATAGGCCTCGGCCAGCTCGCAGCTGTCCCGAGCGTACTCGGTGACGCTCGGGACCGCGTCCGAGTGCGGATGGGTGCCCAGCCAAGCCACCAGGAGCAGCCGGCGCAACAGGACGAAGGTGGGGATCATTGCCACGTCGTCCGCGGTGAGCGGGCGCTGGCGCTGGTAGGCGGCCAGCCAGGCGGCCACCAGGTCGCCGGCCTCGTCGAGGTGCTCGATGAAGGACAGCGACGCGGCGAGATCCCAGAGGTACCAGCCGAAGCCGCAGTCGTCGAAGTCGATCACACAGACGTCCCCGGTGGACTCGTCCCGGGGTACCAGGAGGTTCGCCAGCCGCATGTCGGCGTGGACGAGCCCGAACCGGTCCAGCCCGGTGCCGAAGGCGGCCAGGCGTGCCTCGATGTCGGCCGCGGCCCGGCTCAGCAGGCCCAACGCCGCGCGGCTGTCCCCCCGCGGGCCGTCTCCCCGCGGGCCGTCCCCCCGCGGGCCGTCCCCCCGCGGGGGG
>NZ_CDWRCK010000359.1:0-3225 GCF_977927595.1 Frankia sp. CcWB3 | reverse complement strand
GGTCGTGACCGCCCCACCAGTCATCATGATCGACGATTCGGGTGATCCCCGGGTCGACGACTACATCTCGTTGACCGACGTCGCGCTGCGCCGTCGGCGGGAGCCGGCCGACGGACTGTTCATCGCCGAGGGCGAACGGGTGATCATCCGGGCGCTGCGGGCCGGCTACCGGCCGCGTTCGGTCCTGGTCTCGCCCGCGCGCCTGACGGCTGTGCCCGCGGACCTCGGCGCCGACGTTCCGGTGTACGTCGCGGGACCCGACGTGCTCGCGGCGATCACCGGCTTCGAGGTGCATCGGGGGGCGCTTGCGGCGATGGGCCGCCGGCGGCCCCGCGCCGCGGCCGACCTCCTGGTCGACGCCCGGCGGGTACTGGTGTGTGAGGACATCGTGAGCCACACCAACCTGGGGGCGATCTTCCGTTCGGCCGCGGGACTCGGGATGGACACGGTGCTCCTGAGCCCGCGCTGCGCCGATCCGCTCTACCGGCGTTCTGTGCGGGTTTCGATGGGGGAGGTGTTCGCCGTCCCCTATGCCCGGCTCGAACCCTGGCCGGAGGCCCTCGGTCTGCTGCAGGATGCCGGGTTCACGCTGCTGGCGCTGACTCCGGCGGCGGACGCCGAGGATCTTGACTCCTTCGCGGCCGGACTCACCGCCTGCGCCGCGCCCGCACCTGCACCTGCACCTGCACCGGTGACAGAGGCGGCCCGGGCCGCGTTGCTGCTGGGCACGGAGGGCGCCGGGCTGTCGGCGGCGGCGCAGTCGGCGGCGACAGCCCGGGTCCGGATTCCGATGGCGCACGGGGTCGACTCGCTGAACGTCGCGGCGACCGCCGCCATCGCCTGCTACCTGCTGGGCCGCCGTTGAGCCGCCGGGTTCAAGAGGCGAGCCAGCGGCAGCCGGGCAACGGCAGGTTCCGCAGCACCCAGAAGGCGATGATCAGTATCGGAACGGCGGGAAGCAGGCGGGCCGGTACTCGGGGCAACGGGCGGCGCCAGCCGGCCGCCCGCGCCACCGCCACGATCCAGCCGAGCACCAGCATCGGGGCGGCGATGACGAAGTAGACATTGTAGTCGGCCGCGGCCGCGAGGTGTCCGTGCAGGAGCTGGTGCAGGCCGCGGAGGGCGCCGCAACCCGGGCAGTCCAGGGACGTGGCCCACCGGAACGGGCACGTGGGGTAGTGGCCCGGCTGGGCGGGGTCGACGAGGTACACCCGGCCGCAGACGCCGACGGCGGCTACACCGAGCACGGCAAAACCCGCCAACCGGGCCCGCGGTGACCAGACCCGGCCCGGGCCGGTCGGTTCCGACGCCGTGTGTGCCGGGTGGTCTGGGTGCGGTGCCGCGACCTCCACCGGAGAAGCGTAACCGGGGCGCGGACGGCGGACCGTGGGACAGCGGACCGGGGGTGGCGGACCGTGGGACAGTGGATAGGGCCCGATCGGAGGGACAGATGACGGCACGAAACGGCGATCGTGAGCCGGGCCCGGACGCCCCCGGCTACGCGGGGCTCGCGACCTTCTGCGGACTGCCCTGGCTGCCCGGGACGGAGGCGCTGGCAGCCCGCCGGCCCGACGTCGCCGTCGTCGGTGCTCCGTTCGACATCTCGACGACCCACCGTCCCGGCGCCCGGTTCGGCCCCCGGGCGATGCGGGCCAATGCCTACAACCCCGGCACCTACCATCTCGACCTCGGTATCGAGATCTTCGACTGGCTCGACGCCGTCGACGCCGGCGACGCGCACTGTCCGCACGGGCTCACCGAGGCGTCCCATCGCAACATCCGGGCCAAGGTCGCGCAGATCGCCGGGCTCGGCACGATCCCGCTCGTCATCGGTGGTGACCACTCGATCACCTGGCCGGCCGCAACCGGCGTGGCCGACGCCGTGGGCTGGGGTGAACTCGGTCTGCTGCACTTCGACGCGCATGCCGACACCGCGGACGTCATCGACGGCAACCTCGCCTCGCACGGCACTCCGATGCGACGGCTCATCGAGTCCGGTGCCGTGCGTGGACGCAACTTCGTCCAGGTGGGGCTACGCGGCTACTGGCCGCCGCCGGACGTGTTCGCCTGGATGCGCGAGCAGGAGATGACCTGGCATCTCATGCACGAGATCTGGCAGCGGGGCAGCCGTGACGTCGTCGTGGACGCGATCGCGCAGGCCACGGACGGGTGCCGGGCACTGTACCTGTCGGTCGACATCGACGTCCTGGACCCGGGGTTCGCGCCGGGCACCGGCACCCCGGAACCCGGGGGGATGACCCCGGCCGACCTGCTGCGGGCGGTCCGTCAGATCGCGCTCGACACGCCGCTCGTGGCTGCCGACATCGTCGAAGTCTCCCCGCCGTACGACCACGCGGAAACGACGGTCAACAGCGCCCATCGCGTCGCCATGGAGGTCTTCGCGGGCCTTGCCTACCGCAGGCGGGAAGCCGCCGGTGGCGTTCCGGACCTGCCTGGGTCGGCCCCGGCCTGAGCCGGCCCTCCGTGGCAACCGTCTGTCGCAACCGACGGTCCAACCGGGAGCCGGTTGGACCGTCGACCGAACCATCGGCGTTTCGTATTCTCACGAGTACTTCGTATTCTCGCGAGCACGCAGAGCGCCCTCATTCCAGGTGCAGGGCGCCCTCCTCAGCCGTGCGCGCACCCACGTCCGGCGTGACGATGCTGGGAACGGCGAAGTTCGCGTCGTAATCCTCCGCGAGGGTCGTCGTCCCCTCGCCGTATGCGTCGGCGTCGAGAACAGCCCCGGACTCCCGCCGCTCGGCTTCCAGGTAGGGGTCGGCGTCCGGCGTTTCCGCGGCGAGTTGCCGATCGAAGGACGACCCCGCACGCTCCTCACGTGGTGTGCTCGGATAGCGGACGCCGGCACTCGGTCTGTCGGGTGCATCCCAACTGTCGTCCAATGGATCTCGGCCGGCATCCGTCGAGCCGAGATCGTCGCTGTCAAGCATCTCCGCGGGTTCCAGGGGAGCATCCTCGCGGTACCACGACCGTTCGGAGTCGGCTGCGATGGAACCCGGGTCGAACTGCTCGGGACCCGAGGCTGACTGCGTCATGGCTGCCTCCCCGACCGGCCCACGGGCGCGGCGCGGCCTGCTTGGGACATCCCGCAACATTCCGCCCGGCAAAGCGAGTCCGGCCACTGTTGATATCGGTGCGTCCCAGGCCGCTCCCGGCACGCCTCGCCGCATGACCTTCCCGGCGACGGCCGGGCTAAGCCCGCCG
>NZ_CDWRCK010000358.1:1486-3342 GCF_977927595.1 Frankia sp. CcWB3 | reverse complement strand
AGGGACGGGAGAGGCGGGAGAGGCGGCGGGCCCCCGACCGACCGGACCAGACCGGGCGGACAGGCCCCGGCGGGCGCCGGACAGACCGGGTTTCGGCCGCACCGCCGGGCGTGGCCACCACCGGCGCCGGATGACAGCGCGCTCGTTCGCCTCGGGCGGCGCGTTTCCCCCCCGCCGCCCGTCGGCGTGGCGCCCGGCCGAGGTGCCCGATGCCCCGGTCCCGCTCGAGATACTCATGATCCCTATCGTCTCCCGATGGGTCGCTTGCTACGGCGCTCAGGATCTGGAGACGATAAACCGCCCCGTCACAGACGTTCCTCGGGCCACCCGGTCGTAGCCGGGCCGAGCCTCGGGGTGGTCACGCGGAGAGGGCACCGAGTCGCGGACGAGAGCCAGGCAGGCGTCCCCCGGCCGGCCGGGAAGGACGACCTGGACGATCTCCGCCCGAACGTCTAGACATACCAGGCAGATTGGCTCACATACGACATTTAGGCAGTTAACTCACTTATCACTCCCATCCGGACGGAGGTGGCCCTGTGAGGTCGATCCGCGGTCTGCTTGTCCTGCACTGCCGCTGCGGCCATGCGCGTCATGACCACGAGCACTACCGGCCCGGCTCGGATTGCGGCCGATGCGGGTGCCCGGCTTGGACCCTATGGAGGCGACGTTGACGCCCTGAACCTAGAGTAAGACGGCAGGACGCCGGTCGACCAGATCAGCCGCTCACACGGCGTCACCTCTTGCTGTCCGCCAGACACGATCAACACCAGGTCACACGTCATTGGCCCTTGTAGCCCTCGGCATCGATCCGCGCACCGGCTCATCTCATGATTTCCGGGCTTGGTCTCGGCCCATCCTCCTCCCGATATGAAACTTTCTGAGGATGCCGGCGACCGACAGCTCGGTGTCGAGATACCACGTGCCGACGATTACCCCTCCGATGAGGACAACACCGAAACCGATCAGCCACGACAGGATGGTGAACACAACCCCGATCCCGCCATAGCTACGCTCGTTCGCCACGATCGAAGCCGAGAATGCCAGCCGGCTGACGACACCCAGACCAGTCAGGCCGATCGTCGTGAACAGGGCTGTCGGCCACGAGTCCCGCCAGCTCATCCGGCCGATGGTGAGCACCCGGACCCCGACCCACAAGAAGAGCGCCAGGATCACGGTGGCTACCAGGCCGTAGCAGACCTGACCAGCCACGGTGCCGGTGAGCAGCGCCCCGAGACTCGTGGTAGCGACAAGAAAGAAGATCAGTCCGCAGAGCCAGACGACCTGGGCCAGTAGGCCGCGTAGCCCGAATGGCTTCAGCCTGAAGACCCGCACATAAATGGACTGGACGGACGCAGCCAGACTCAGTCCGCCAATTATCAGCCAGAGCACTCCCAGTACTGTCCAGCCAGTGATGACGGTTCCGCTCCGCGGGGTAAAGAGTCGTTCCACGGCCATCGCCGCATCATGGCTCAACCCCATGCGCGCGATGATTATGTCCGCCGCACCGCCCTGCCGCAGCGGCGACAGCGCCGCCAGCGTGATGACAAAAGGAAAGAAAATCATCAGGATCATCGCGGCGAGATTCATCGCCCTGTTAATCAGATCCGCCTCATGTAGTCTGGACGCCAGGTCTCCTACCGAGGACTGCCCTGCACGCACCCGGGCTGTCCCGACGCGCGCACAGAGCGTCCTGATTGGCTGCCGCAGCGCGCCGCTGCGGTGAGCGCCAGCGCCGCCAGACGGCCGCGACGCAAGATTGTTATTACTCGTACGCCAGCTCCGGGGCATGGCGTCCTCCCCACAGCACCGGGTTCATCGCCGGATCCGCCGAATGCCCTATGGGGACGTAATGAAGT
>NZ_CDWRCK010000358.1:0-1370 GCF_977927595.1 Frankia sp. CcWB3 | reverse complement strand
GTTCGAAACGCGCAAGTTATTTCATTTCGACTCCTGTGTGCGGCGCTCGCCCTCCGGGGCGGGGACTCAAGCAGCCGCTTCAGTCGATGATGAGGGCGATGAAAATGATGCAGACGATGATGTTGATAAGCCAGCTGTGGGTGTTCATCCAGTCTCGGACGCGCGGTGCGGCGGCTTCTGCCCGTCTATGGAACAGTACCCGGGCAAGCAGCGGCAGTGCCGCCACCGTAACGGTCATCCCGATGAACGGGAGTGCTGCCGCATAGGACGCGTTGTTCTGCTGCAGATGTATTCCAACCGTCATCATAATCACGATGTCCGAGGGCATCAGCAGAATGACGAACAGTCCGACTTGGAACGCCTTCATCAGATCTGCCGCCATCAGCGTCGTCAGCCATTTCGGCGGCTCCACCGTTTCGCGCCGCACCCAGTTCTTCACGGCGGCGGCTGCCAACAGGCCCACCAGTACGTACTGGATGATCTGGCCGGCTGAACCGTTACTCCTCGGGCTGCCCAGGTCGACATCGCTGTCTAGCAGTGCAGCAAGGCCCATCATGACGGCCACACCGGTCGCTGTCGCGACCGCCACACCGGCCAGGAACCCCAGAGATACCCGCCCGGCTCGTGGCGTGGTAACGAAGATGATCGCCGACATGATCTGTGGTCCGATCATCATGGTGATTGCCAGCGGGAGAATCTGGAGACCGTCCATGGATGCTCCCCACCGCTTGACCATGCTGACTCACGCGAGAATCCTAGCCCTCTCGCGCTCGAACTCCTGGTCGTTGAGCAGTCCGCGGCGGTGCAGGTCGTCGAGCTTGGCCAGCTCGTCAGCAATGCTGGTCGTGCGGGTCGCGGCGCGGAGGTAGCCGCGGACCGCCTCCTCCTCGTACTGCTTGTGGAGCACCATCCGATCCTGCATCCCGTCGCCGCGCACGATCAAGTAACTCAGGATACCGATGACCGGAAGCACGAGGACAAAGATCGACCAGCCGGCCTTCCCCCAGCCGGACAGATCCCGACTACGAAAGATATCAGCATAGATAACAAACAGGAAATAGATCCAGACGGCAAACAAAAAGATAAACAGAACTGTTAGAAAAGCATTAAGCAACGGATAGTCCATAACCACTTCCTCGCTCGCCGAGCCAACAGCCGGACCGGGTCCTCCCGGCCCGTGCGCGTCAGGTGCGCCGCATTACCACAGCCATTACCTACCGCCTGTTCGCCGCGTCAAACCCAGCATCACCCGAAACTCACCCTCTCGTCTCGACCCGATGCCGCAGACGGTGGCCGGGGGCACTAGGTGACCAGGGGCACTGACGGAAGACGGTCGGCTTGGGGCGTCCGGCCGGACTTGCGGGCCTTCG
>NZ_CDWRCK010000357.1:0-3232 GCF_977927595.1 Frankia sp. CcWB3 | reverse complement strand
CCTCCTCGGCTGAACGGGGGCGTGGCCGGCCGCCCGGGAGACCGATTCCGCGGCCGGTCACCATCGGCCCACGCCCGGTTCGCCCGTCGAGATCCGCTGTACGCTGCGCGGCATGGGATCTGGGCGGGTACGGGTTCGATTCGCGCCATCTCCCACCGGCATCTTCCATGTGGGTGGGGCGCGGTCGGCGCTGTTCAACTGGCTGGTCGCGCGGCGCGCCGGCGGCAACTTCGTGCTGCGCATCGAGGACACCGACGCGTCCCGCAACCGGCCGGAGTGGACCGACGGCATCATCAGCGCGCTGGACTGGCTCGGCATCAGCCCCGGCGGGTACGAGGGTCCGGTGCTGCAGTCGTCGCGCGCCGACCGGCACCGGGCCGCGGCCGAGCGGCTGCACTCCGAAGGTCTCGCCTACTACTGCGACTGCACGCGCGAGGCCTTGGCGGAACGTACCGGCAACGCGCAGCGCGGCTACGACGGATTCTGCCGGGACCGCGGGCTCACCCCGGGTCCCGGCCGGGCGCTGCGCTTTCGCACGCCGGACGACGGCGTGACGATCGTCGAGGACCTCATCCGCGGCACGCCGGAGTTCCCGAACGACACCATCGAGGACTTCGTGGTCGCGCGGGCCGACGGGTCGGCGGTGTTCCTGCTCGCCAACGTCGTCGACGACCTGGAGATGGGGATCACCCACGTCATCCGGGGTGAGGAACACCTGTCGAACACCCCGAAGCAGCAGCTGCTCTGGGCATCGCTCGGCGCGGGTGCGCCGCCGGTGTGGGCGCACGTCCCGGTGATCGTCAACGAGAAACGCCAGAAGCTGTCGAAGCGGCGCGACAAGGTGGCGCTCGAGTCCTACCGGGACGAGGGATACCTGCCCGCCGCCATGAAGAACTACCTGATGCTGCTCGGTTGGGCCCCGCCCGGCGAGGACGAGATCGTGCCCTGGGAGACGATCGAGTCCACCTTCGACCTTGCCGACGTGAAGCCGTCGCCGGCGTTCTTCGACGAGAAGAAGCTCAAGGCGTTCAACGGTGAGTACATCCGGCGGCTGAGCGTCGAGGAGTTCATCGAGGCGGTCCGGCCCTGGCTCTCGGCACCGGCCGCGCCGTGGGAGCCGGCCGCGTTCGGCGCGGACGCGTTCGCCGCCCTCGCCCCCCTGGCGCAGAGCAGGGTCTCCGTGCTGTCGGAGATCGTGCCGATGGTCGACTTCCTCTTCCTGCCGGAGGTACCAATCGACGACGCGGCCTGGGCCAAGGCGATGAAGGGGCCGGCGGCGGAACTGCTCGCCGACGTCCACGACCTCTACGACAAGATCGAATGGGAAGCCGAGACGCTGAAGGCCGGACTTACCGAGGTCGGCGAGCGGCACGGTCTCAAGCTCGGCAAGGCGCAGGCACCGGTGCGGGTCGCCGTGACCGGGCGGAGCGTGGGACTGCCCCTGTTCGAGTCGCTGGAGGTGCTCGGCCGGGAGACCACCCTGCGGCGGCTCGCCGAAGCGCGGGAACGGCTCACCGGCGGCTGACCTCACGCCGGTCCACGACGGCCTCGCGCGCACGCCGGTCCGTGGCGGCTTCGCGCGGCGGGCAGGGCTGAGCCCGGGTCGCGGCTGGGACGGGCCGCGACCCGGGCTGGGGAGACCCACCAGAAGCCGGGGTTACCTCTGGTGGGTGAGGCTGCTCCAGTTCGCCAGCCACCCGGGCGGCCGGGCGGTCGCACCTTGGGCCACCCGGATGGCCCAAGGTGCGACCGCGTTCGACAAGGACCAGCACACCCCGCCGGGCCTAAGAGATCCTTAAAACGAGCTCAAGACAAGCTGTGATCTTGCTGTCACGAAATGCCTCTCGAGAGTGACCATCCCGCGGTGTCAGGATGTTGCCATCAAGCGGGAGTCCACCGGGCTTAGGGCTCACCGTGACCCTGGGTAGCTGACCCTCGGGGCGTGCGCTGGCGCGGGCTCAGCCCGGACCACTCGTCCGCCCAGGCCGCCAGCGGTTCCAGCACTCCCTGCAGGCGACGGCCGTGCGCGGTCAGCCGGTACTCGCCGGCCTCGTCCACCTCGACGAGGCCGGCCTCGCGCAGCTCCCGCAGGCGTTGGGTCACCTGGGCCTGCGGCGCCTCGAGCCGCGCCACAAGCGCGCGGAACGGCAGGGCCGTCCCGCGCAGGTTCCAGTAGACGGCGAGGGCGAAACGCCGGCCCAACAGGTCCACAAGACCGGCGAGGGCGGACGGTGCGCCGTCCGGAGTCTCGGGGTGACCGGAGGCGTGCGGTCGTCCCGGCCCGTTCAGCCTCGCCTGCCTCATCGGCATGTCCCGCCGGGACCGCTCATCGGTGGCCTCCGGGGTCTCCGGCGCGAGGGTGCCCCGATCAGCGGGCACCGACCGAGCCGACGCCGTTGGATCCGACACGGTTGGAGCTGTGCGAGCCGAGGGGAGTAAACAGCCTGGTCGCGGACTGCCCGGCGTGGGCGCCAAGCAGGTCCCGGGCCTTCTGGTAGAAGGTGGCCGCCTGCGCGGAGACGAGTCCCGCCGCGCTCTGGACCTCCGGGCGCTCCTGGAGGTCACGGACCTGCCGCATGATGGCGTCGTAGTGCTCCCGGCCGGCCCGGGCGCCGAGGACGTATCCGAGACCGAGGGCCAGGATGACGCTGGGCCTGATACGCATGTTGCCTCCCAGGAGACCGAGGGACGTGCAGGCGGATGGCCGCCGGCCGCTTGACGTTGTGTCGTCGGGTTGATTCCTACCCCACGTCCAAGACCGCCCGAACCTCAGGTAGGCTGACGACGTCAGGTGCATGGCAGGTGCACGGCACCCGATCCCGCGTAGCTCAATTGGCAGAGCAGCCGGCTGTTAACCGGCAGGTTATAGGTTCGAGTCCTATCGCGGGAGCATAGGCCCAGGCCGGAGGCCCGATCCCTTCCGAAGATCAATTCCGAGTCATATCAGTACCACTTTAGCCTTACCCATCCATACTATGATCTTGATCGATGCAAGATCAAGAGAACTACTACAAGCACGGCCACGCGTGAACCATCAAGATCACGAAAGATTCACCTGCCGGTGGGTCGACAGTAGCCCCTCAGATTGCCACGCTGTGCAGCAGAGCCAACACGACGGTGCTGTGGGGGTGGCCGGTGCGACTGGCGTCGTTCAACGTGGAAAACCTGTTCGAACGGGTCCGGGCGATGAATCTGCCCACCTGGGATGAAGGCCGACCGGCCCTAGGGCCTG
>NZ_CDWRCK010000356.1:0-3249 GCF_977927595.1 Frankia sp. CcWB3 | reverse complement strand
CGCCCATGCCGACCAGTCCGCGTGCGGGGCAACCCGCCGCCCCCGAGGATCTCGTTGACGTCGACGGCTTGCTCGCCGCCTACCACGAGATCCATCCCGATCCCACCGATCCGACCCAGCGGGTGTCGTTCGGCACGTCCGGTCATCGTGGCTCGGCGCTGCGCGGCTCCTTCAACGCCGACCACATCCTGGCCACCACCCAGGCGATCTGCGACTACCGGAAGGAGGCCGGCGTCGACGGACCGCTGTTCGTCGGGATCGACACGCACGCACTGTCAGCGCCCGCGCTCGCGAGCGCCCTGGAGGTCCTCGCCGCGAACGGCGTCGCGGTACGCATCGCCCCGGACGGCGAGGCCACCCCGACCCCGGTGATCTCGCACGCGATCCTGCGCCACAACCGCGAGCGCACGTCAAGCAACAGGACGGGCAGGACAGGCACCACCGGCGCGACCGGCCCGGCGCGCGGCCTCGCCGACGGCATCGTCGTCACGCCGTCGCACAATCCGCCCGCCGACGGCGGGTTCAAGTACAATCCGACGCACGGCGGTCCGGCGGACACCGGCGTCACCAAGGTTATCCAGGATCGCGCGAACGCCCTGCTCGACGGTGGCCTCGCGGGCGTGGCCCGGGTGCCGTACCCGCAGGCGCGCGCCGCCGCCGTGGTCCACGACTACGTCGGCGCCTATGTCGCGGACCTCGGCGACGTCATCGATCTCGACGCGATCCGCGGCGCCGGGGTGCGCATCGGCGTCGACCCGCTCGGTGGGGCGAGCCTCGTGTACTGGCAGGCCGTCGCCGAGCGGTACAAGCTGGACCTCGACGTGGTGAACACCACGATCGACCCGACCTTCGCCTTCATGACGACCGACTGGGACGGCAGGATCCGGATGGATCCGTCGTCGCCGTACGCGATGGCCTCCCTGGTGCGGCTGGCCGGCTCGTTCGACGTCGCCCTCGCCAACGACGCCGACGCCGACCGGCACGGCATCGTCACCGGCACGGCCGGGCTGTTGAACCCGAACCACTACCTCTCCGCGGCCATCGCCTACCTGTTCGGCCACCGCCCGGGCTGGCCGACCGGGACGGCGATCGGCAAGACGCTGGTCAGTTCCAACATGATCAACCGGGTCGGGGCGAGCCTCGGCCGCGACGTGGTCGAGGTGCCGGTGGGCTTCAAGTGGTTCGTGGCCGGTCTGACCGACGGGAACCTGGGCTTCGGCGGCGAGGAGAGCGCGGGCGCGTCGTTCCTGCGCCGCGACGGCGCGGTGTGGACGACCGACAAGGACGGGATCATCGCCTGCCTGCTCGCCGCCGAGATGACGGCGGTCACCGGCCGGGACCCCGGGCAGTTGTACCGGGAGCTCACCGATGCCCACGGCGCCCCGGCCTACCGGCGGGTCGACACGCCGGCCACCCCGGCGCAGAAGAAGATCCTGGCCGCGCTCACCCCGGAGAGCCTCAGCGCGACGACGCTCGCCGGTTCGCCGGTGACCGCCGCGCTGTCGCACGCGCCGGGCAACGGCGCGGCGATCGGCGGGGTGAAGGTCGTCACCGACGACGCCTGGTTCGCCGCCCGGCCCTCCGGCACCGAGGACGTCTACAAGATCTACGCGGAGAGCTTCCGGGGCCCCGGGCATCTCGACGAGGTCATCACGGAGGCACAGTCGATCGTCGACGCCGCCCTCGCCCGCGGCTGATCCTGCCGGTCCCAGGCCGGTCCCGGAGCCGGCCGGGGACCGGGCCGGGGCTGGGGACCGTCAAGACGGAAGAAGCCGCCCGATGAACGCCTGGAGCTGCTCGATGTTGCGGCACTCCACCATCTCGTCGACGAGCTCGGCGTACACGTTTGTCGCCGAGTCGCCCGCGCCCCAGTAGCTGCGCGGCTCCGAGTTGAGCCAGTAGGAGTGCCGGGCCTGCGAGCACAGTCGCCTGAAGATGGTCGCCGAGGTCGGTCGGTAGTTGTTCCGGGCGTCACCGAGGATCAGCAGCGACGTCTTGGGACCGACCGCCTCAGGGTACTTCTCGGCGAAGACCTCGATGGCATGCCCGTAGTCGCTGTGCCCGTCGAACCAGACGAGGTCCGCCTCTCCGGAGATGCGGGCCATCATGTCGCCGAGGTCGAGGCCGCGCAGATACCTGGTGACCTCGTCGGTCGTGTCGATAAAGGCGAACGCCCGGACCTTGGCGAACTGCTCGCGCAGCGCATGGGTCAGCATCAGGGTGAAATGCGCGAACGAGGCCACCGAGCCGGAGACGTCGCACAGCACGACCAGCTCGGGCTTGTGCGGCTTGTGCGGGCGGTGCCTGGTCTCCACCGGTACGCCGCCGGTAGCCAGCGACGCCCGCACCGTGCGCCGGAAGTCCAGCCGGCCGATGCGGCCGAGCCGGCGCCGCGCGGTCAGCCGGGTCGCCAGCCGCCGGGCGAGCGGGTAGACCTGCCGGCGCAGCTCCACCAGGTCCCGCTGGGAGGCTCGCAGGAACTCGACCTGGTCGCTGAGCGGCTTCACCGCGGTGCGCTCGACCGCATCGAGGCCGCGTTCCTCGGCCATCCGCCGCCGCACCTCGGTGGACACCATCTCCTCGAACTCGCGGATCCGGTCGGTGATGGTCTGCCGGGCGGCCCGTTCGGCGAGTCCGCCACGTTCGGAATCCGCCAGCATCGCCGCGAGCAGATCGGCGATGAGGGTCTCCGCCGACATCACCCGCAGCACCCGGTAGATGAACCACGAGCGGGCGGAGCTGCCGCGCGCCGACCCGAACGCGCTCACCGCCTGCCGGGCAAGCGCGCGCAGCGCCTCGTCGTTGCCGTCACGCAGCGCGTCGAGCAACTGGTCGCGCAGCACCTGGCGCAGCTCCTCCAGCTGCTCGGGCGACAGCTCGCCAGGGTCGACGCCGACGTCCCCCGCCGCGCCGTTCGCCGCCCCGGCCGGGTCGTCCAGGTCGTCCAGGTCGTCCAGCGACACGCCGTCCCCGATCCGGGGCGGGAAGTACAGGTCGAACAAAGTATCGAAAGCCGGCCGGTACAGCGGCCGCTTGCACAGGGTCGCCGCGAACGCTGCCCGGACGGCGTCCCGCTCGGCCCAGCCCAGCGCGCCGACGGCCCTGGCGGCATCCACGGTCTCGGCGCTGCTCACCGGGACACCGGCCCGGCGCAGCGCCGCGGTGAAATCGACGGTGCGGTCCAGCAGGTTCATGCCGGCGCCCCCTCGTGGACGTGCGGCCGTGGCGACGGCCGTCAGCTAGGGCCTG
>NZ_CDWRCK010000355.1:0-3341 GCF_977927595.1 Frankia sp. CcWB3 | reverse complement strand
GATAAACTTCCCAAACAGGCCCTAGCCGACACGATTCGGGGTTACTGGCGCTGGGCCCTGCGGATCGCCGAGACTGCCCGCTACGATCACACCGACGCCTCATCCGGGTGGTCAACCGGGCGGTCGACGTCCGCACCGACAAGGTCGACGAACTGGTCCGCTTCGTCGACGCCTGCCGGTCGACGACCCTGGACACCCCGTAGGACTCTGCCAGGACCACCACGGCAGCAGTGGCCCGTCCTACGAAGCGGCGGCCGGTGAATGTGGGGGGCCTGAGCACGGTCTGCGATCCCTGGACCGTGCTCAGGTCCCCACAACTCGGCCGCCGAAGCGGTCAGGGCATCGCCTCCACCAGCGCCTGCCGGATGTCGGAGTTCCGGTTGAACTCCCGGCCGAGAACACTGCCGAGCGCCTTGCGGATCTTCATCTGGAGCTGTTCCAGCGTATCCGGATCGGAAACCTGCAAGAACACCTCGAACGCGGTGTCAATGGTCTCGTGGCCCTGAAGGTCTTCGAGCAGGCGGTGCTTGAATTCCCCCACCGGATGCTTGATCCGGTTGTTCGACATGTAGAAGTGGAACGTCTCCAACACGGATACAAGATCGTGCGGATTCCGCTCCATCCGGCGCTTCGCGAAGTACATGAACTCCCGGGCATGACCGGCTTCGTCCCGGCTGGCGCGCAGCATGAGGTCCGCCAGCACCGGCTCGCGCACCCATTCCGACATCGTCCGGTAGACCGTGTTCACCGTCATCTCCGAGATGACGTTGGTGATCAGAGTGGCGCTGGGCGTGGTACCCGGTACGTAGGGCTCGCGCAACGCCTCGATCCGGCGCTGGTCGATCTGGGCGTCCACCGCCTGCAGCCACGCCCGGAAGGCGTAGTGGTGCTGGAGCTCCTGGTAGCCCCAGATGTTCACGAAGGCAGAGCAGTCGTAATCGTCGATGAACTCGTTGAGAAAGCCGTGCACCGCTGCGATGGAGGTGGCCTCGCCCATGACCGCGCCCTTGACCAGCGCGATGTACTCGGGCTGGATGAGATCCCTGCGGATCTCGTCCAACGGCAGGTCGACCAGCTTCCACTGCAGCCGCTCATAGTGCTGGAATACGTCGAAGCTATGCGCGTTCTCGATGGTGTCGGAGGTCGCCATGCTGGAATCTCCCCTGGCCCGGTCCCGTCGACCTGTGCAGACTCGTTTCTATTTCACCACAATTAGTTTGACAATATCGGCGGCCGGTCATTGCATCATCCCATCGATCGATGGGAACAGGCTATCGTACCCACGACAAAGTCCCTGGATTTTTATGATGTTCTCGTCCAGGATTCCGGGAAGATTAACCCACGAGTCGATCCGGCGGGCCGACAATACCCATGGCTGCTCTGGCTCCATGAACCTGCTCCATGCACCTGCTCCATGAACCGCGCGAAAACCGCGCGAGAGACCAGGTAAGAGGGAGTTCATGTGACACCTGCTGCGCACGCTGCTGACGCGGGTCAAGAAGCTGGAGCTGCCTGGAACCGCTCAGTGACAGCCTCCAAGGCAAGCCGGACGTCAGCTTCCGCGGCCTTGCAGGACTCCCTGTCGCCCCGCGGTAGCCGCGGGCACGCTGCCGTCCTCGGCGCCGGGATGGCCGGACTCCTCGCGGCCCGGGTGACGGCCGAGTTCTTCGACCGGGTGACGATCATCGAACGAGATGACCTCACCACCGAGGGTACTCGCCGCGGCGTGGCGCAGGGATCCCACCTGCACGCCCTCACCGAACGAGGCCGGTTGTGCCTGGAGGAGCTGTTCCCCGGGTTCACCGACACCGTGACCGGCCACGGTGCGCCCCGCGTCCACATGCTCGTCGAGACCCGGTGGTACGTCCGCGGGCTGCGGTTGTACCCCACCGACACCGGGCTTACCTCCCTGCTGGCGAGCCGGCCGCTGCTGGAGGGCGTGCTGCGGGAGGCCGTACTCGCTCGTTCCCAGGTCCGCCTGCTGCAGCGGGTGCGCGCCGTTGGGCTGGTGGCGCGGCCCGGCCCGGGCGGCCCGGGCGAACCCGGCCGGATCGTCGGGGTCCGGGTCGAACGCCTCGATGGCGGCCCGCGGCCAGACGACGCCCGAGTCAACGGCTCCAGCACCCGGCCCGACAGCAGCACCCGGCCTGACGGGGTACGCCCTGCGGATGCGCACCTCGACGGCGGCGAGGTCATCGAGGCGGATCTGGTCGTCGATGCGACCGGCCGCGGCTCCCGGGCAGCGGACTGGCTCGCCGCGCACGGGCTGCCCGTGCCCGTGCGGGAGCAGGTCGACGTCGACCTCGGCTACGCCTCCCGCGTCTACCGGCGACGCGCGAGCGACCTCGACGGCCAACGCGCGGTTATCATCTCGACGATTCCCGGGCTGCGCGGCGGTGGCGCCGTCGCGCAGGAGGACGATCGGTGGATCGTCACCCTGGCCGGCATGCTCGGCGAGCATCCGCCCACCGACCCGGACGGGTTCGCCCGCTTCGCGGCGACCCTGCCCGCTCCCGACATCGCCCGGCTCATCGCCGACGCCGAGCCGCTCGGGGACCCGACCCCCTACCGCTTCCGCGGATCGGTGCGACGCCCGTACGCACGCCTGCGCGAGCCCAGCGCCGGCTTCGTCGCCCTCGGGGACGCGGTGTGCACCCTCAACCCGCTGTACGCCCAAGGGATGACGGTCGCGGCCCAGCAGGCGCTGGCGCTGCGGGACGCCCTGTGGGATACGCCGGACGCGCTCGGCCCACCCGCCGCCCGCACCGGCACCTCCGCCCGCATCGACGCCTCCGCCCGCGCCGGCACCGATCTGCCCCGGCGGTTCTTCACCGCCGCGGCCGTTCCCGCCGACCTGGCCTGGTCCCTGGCCACCGGAAATGATCTAGGATACCCACAGGTGCAGGGACGGCGCACCCCGCGGATCAGGCTGGTCAACGCCTACCTGCCCCACGTGCACGCCGCCGCGCACACCGACCCGGTGGTGGCCCGGGTGTTCATGCGGATCATCAATCTGGTCGAACCGCCATCGGCACTGCTGCGACCGGACGTCCTCACCCGGGTGCTACGCGCCCGCCGCTCCCCCGCGGCGGACCGGAGCCCGACCCCGAACGGATCTGGTCACCGAAGATGACCAGATCCGTTCGGGGCTCTCGCGGGCACCGATCCGCGTCGACGGCGTGGGATGCGTTGCCCGGCCGGAACCCGGATCAGCTCCGAAGGGAGGGTGCTACGGGTCCCGGGCCGGGAATCCCCGCCTCAGCTACTGGGCTGGGCGGGGTTCACGGGTGGACAGCACTCGCGCTCATGGCCGCGGCGACACGTTCATGGTGTTTCGCCGC
>NZ_CDWRCK010000354.1:0-3343 GCF_977927595.1 Frankia sp. CcWB3 | reverse complement strand
GTCGGGGGCGGGCGGGGGAATGAGCCCGTCCCGGTACCGCTTCACCATCGACACGGTCCGGTTGACCAGGTTGCCGATGTTGTTGGCGAGGTCCTCGTTCGCGCGGGTCACGAGCCGTTCGGTCGTGTAGTCGGTGTCGCCGGCTCGGGCGACGTCGCGCAGCATCCACCACCGCAGCGCGTCGGTGTTGAAGGCGGCGACGATGTCGGCGGGATCCTCGGCGTTGCCGGCCGACTTGCTGATCTTCATGCCGTCGGCGGTGAGATATTCGTGCACGAAGATGGTGTCGGGCAGGCGCACCCCGGCCGAGAGCAGCATCGCCGGCCAGTAGACGGCGTGAAAGCGGATGATGCCCTTGCCGATGACGTGCACTCGCCTGTCGGCGTCGTTCCACCAGTGCTGGAAGCTGTCGTCGTCGTTGCCGTACCCGGGGGCGGTGATGTAGTTCCCGAGTGCGTCGAACCACACGTAGATGACCTGCTCGGGGTCGCCGGGGACCGGAATACCCCAGCCGCGGGCCCGGCTCATGCTCCGCGACGCGCTGAAGTCCTCCAGACCGGCCTCGATGAAGGACAGTACCTCCCGCTTGCGGGCGGCGGGCTCGATGCGCAGCCGGTCGGCGGAGATGAGCTCGTGGAGCTGGTCCTGATAGCGGCTCAACCGGAAGAACCAGTTGCTCTCCTCCACCAGGTCGGGAACGGTCCCGTGTTCCGGACAGCGGCCGCCCACCAGCTCGTCGGGCTGGTAGAACAGCTCGCATCCCACGCAGTACAGACCGGCGTAGGTCTTGCGGTAGAAGTCTCCGCGGTCGGCGCAGGCCGACCACAGCTTCTCGACTCCCGGCCGATGGCGGGGGTCCGTGCTCGTCTTGATGAAATCGTCGAACGAGAGGCCCAACGGACCGCGAAGGCCCACGAACCCGGTGGCGACCCGCTCGACGTACTCGGCGGGTGTGATCCCCTCGGCCTCGGCCGCCTGGACGTTCTTCAGGGCGTTGTCGTCGGTGCCGGTCTGGAACCGGACCTCGTGGCCGCGCTGACGAAGATGACGTGCGTACGCATCGGTCTCGATCAGTTCGAGAGCGTGACCTACGTGCGGCTTGCCGTTGACGTACGGAATCGCCGTCGTCACGAAGTAGCGGCCCATCTGGTGTGAGTCCTTCCGCCCCGGTAGCAGCCTCACCGACGAGGCTCCGTCAGGGCCTCATCGGTCAGTCTGTCAAGACGCGCGGAAGAGGCCGGACGGCATGTGCATCATCATCCGGCTGGCCGGCGTCTCGGCCGTGGCATGTGTCCTCGACAGAGGGTGAATCCTACGCGACCTCGCACCCGGTAGCCCCCGGGGAGCGAGGTGGGAGTAGCGGATACCGGAGTACAGATCTTCTGCCGGCGCCGGCCCGTCCCGACCTGCTCGCCGCGCCGACCGCCGCGCCGGGAACGTTGGCGGCGAGATCATCCGCGGGATGCGGCACCGCCGTCGGCGGGGTGGTCGCCGCGGCGACCGTGCGAAGCCCGCTGCCCGGGCCGCGCTCCGTTCGGCGGACACCGCGGCCAGGCTTTCGGGTCCTCAGGCAGCCTGACGAGACCCATACCATCCTGCCGTGAGTGCCGAACGCGGCGGGGCCGCCGGTCCGGCGGCGTGGCATGTTACCGCTTCCGGGTAATGCCGCCGTACATGTGCACGTGAGCATCGTCCACGGCGGCGAGCTCGTCAGGGTGCCAGTGGTTGACAAGCACCACGCTGGGGTCGAGTATTTCCAGCCCATCGAAGAACTGCTCGACCCAGGCCCTGTCTCGGGCGACGAGCGGAATACCACTGGCGTTGTATGCGGCCACCCCGACACGAACCTCCTCGGGCGCACTGTCAGCCGTGCAGGTGGACAGCGCCAGGATGCTGCCTGTCGGAAGCGGACGCATGAGCCGGCCGACGAGGTCCTTGACGACGGCGTCGTCGGCGATGAAATGTATGACCGCGACAGGCTGGGCCAGGTCGAGCGTTTCCCGCAGCTGCTCAGACGCCAGGATCTTCTCCGGGGCGTGGAAGTCAGCGTCGAGATACGCGGTCCGACCCTCGGGGCGCTGGTGAGTAGGGCCCGGGCGTGCACCAGCACGATCGGTACCACCCCCGGGTTGCACACGTAGACAAGGGGGCTGTGAGCGGCGCGACGCGAGCAACTGCCGGCTGATCTTCCTGGAGTCGGGGCCGGCGATACCCGGATTAACTGGTTTGACGCCGCCGGGCGGGCGGGCTAGTTTGGCGGCAGTTCGTCGGGGAGCGGCCCGACGCCTTGCGTGGAGGAAGCCATGGTTGCCCCGGGTCTTGTCCCGGGCCACCGGACACCGCCGGCCTGGATGGCGTGGTGGTGATCGAGGTCGACTGCTGACCAGCGTCGGACCTCGGTGTGCCTGGTGACATCAATTTTTCGTGTTGATGTACTCCATGAGGAGCTTCTGGCGTTGTCAAATGATATCTCGTCTGCGTGGTACGCGGACTTCTTTACCGAACTTCCGAACGAGTTCTGGCGGCGGGCGGCGTCGCCCGAAATGACCGCGGCTGACGTCGAGTTCATCGAGGCCGCGCTCGGTCTGCCGCCGGTGGCCCGGATCCTAGACGTTCCCTGCGGCAGCGGTCGGCACAGTATCGCTCTCGCTGGGCGCGGCCATCGGGTGACCGGCGTCGACCTCTCAGCCGAGGCCATTGACCATGCCCGCCGGGCGGCAGAGCAGGCCGGTCTACACGTCGAGTTCGTGCTCGCGGACATGCGGGCGATCCCGGTGGATCGCTCGTTCGACGCGGCCGCCTGCCTGGGCAACAGCTTCGGCTATCTGGACCTGGCCGGCACCCGGGAGTTCATCGCGAGCCTGGCTCGGGCGATCCGTCCTGGCGGCAGCCTGGTCGTCGACTTCGGGGCGACGGCCGAGAGTATTCTGCCCACCTACACCGGTGAGCCGAGTACCATGGTGACCGGAGATATCACTGTCGAGACAAACCTGGAGTACGACCCGTTGGCAAGCCGGCTGATCAGTCGGTACGCATTCAAACCTGGCACCGAGGAACTCCATGCGGCCGCGATTCACCACATCTACACCAGTGGCCAACTGGGTGAACTGCTCACAGACGGCGGATTCACCGCCATCAGGCGGTACGCCGGGCCGGAGGACACGCCCTACGGTCTAGGGCCTGTTTGGGAAGTAGGTCCCGAGGCTGGCCGTGGATCTGATGGTGATTTTCGGATTGCATGATCCGTTGTGTGGTGCGGGGTGACCTGACGAACGAGCGGTGGGCTGTGCTGGCGCCGTTGCTGCCGTCGGAAGCGGACACGAAGAAGCCGGGCCGGCCGGCG